>NZ_JBMERO010000031.1:0-39139 GCF_049310945.1 Bacillus sp. DJP31
ATGCCTAACATCAAAAGGAAAGGGGTTATTTCGATTGCGTTCTGTAGAACAGACTAAAATAACATCCTTACCACACGCTATTGCATAACCTAGCTCAAACCAAACATTAGGATTATCTAAAGTAATTTCTGCCAAGCAAATCCTAGAATTACGAATACCCTTTTCTATATCATCTATTGGAATCACAACCCCAGGATCACGGTCTACCCTATAAGGTTCTAAATCACATGACCTAATTGCTGGAGCAAAAACCTCTTCGTAACGTTTATCAAAACGTCCCTTATCAAAAGGTTGCATAACAAAACAATAATCTCTAGACATCCACTTATCCTTACCTTTTAGTATAACTTCCATACGGAGTTTCTTATCAAATTCTTTTTGTACAATCTCTTGTAATTCATTGATAAACTTTTCTTTATAAACTATAGATATATCAGTGGGAGTCACTGCTCGTTTTCGAACGTCTAATGTAAATCCTAGGATATTTATAATTTCTGCTCAATCTTTATAAAGATTAAATATTAATTGTATTTTTTACTCTATATAGATTCGACACAGATTAGCATTTCCCCTCTAAATCTGTATTTTTTTGTAATATCCAAAATGGTATTTTATAATATTTAGGATACTGTATATTCTAAAGTTTCCTTTTATAAATGGGAGGTAGAATACCAACTCTCTTCTAGCGATTAATTGTATTAAAAAACTCATTCTCACTATAATTAATTTGAATCTAACTAACTCTATCTCTAAAATACCACTCTAGTTCAGTTTCTGACATTCTTAAAGCTTAAATTCAAAATATTGCAGGGGAAACAAGAACCGCCCCTATGCTTTCTCCTCTGGCTTACCACTATTTTTCCCCATATTAGATTTTTTCGTTTAAATCATTACTAAATCCAAGGACTATGGTATAATAGCAACAATGGAACATACGTTCCTTTTGCTTTACACAGAATTAATATTTTCCCGATTTTGTCCAATTCCCACACTTTATTTGATTTCTCAAATGTTTCATATAAAATATTTAGGATGAGGTGATCATATGACTAGTATTATTGAAACTGCTAAAAAAGTTGATTCATTAAATGTTAATCTAATTGAAAGTGAACTAATTAGGGTATTTTTAGACCAGTTTGGCATCGATGCCGAAAATATAAAGAACGAGTTTTTAAAAAGTTGTCTCCAAGACCATGATCCGGACATTCAAGAGAACTTATTAGCGATAAAAAATATTTGGACGTTAAAAGATATAGAGGATTACTTTTATTCTCTCTTTAATAAGGAAACTACCGATTCTAATGGAATAATTTTCACTCCAAACTATATAGTTGATTATATTCTTTCCGAAACTATTGAACATTACCAAAATCCAACTATATGTGATTTTTCATGTGGTACTGGAGCATTCTTAATAAGAGCAGTCGAACGTTTATATGCTAGAGATCGATCAGAAAATATTGTTAAAATAATTAAAAATAATATATTTGGAATGGACTTGTTGGAGGAAAATGTAAGAAGGACAAAAATTTTATTGACATTACTAGCACTTAGAGAGGACCAAGACAAAGATCATATTCAAATGAACATTGTTTGTTATGATAGTACAGAAAAAGATGCTATTGAAAAATTTCAGAACGATGAGATTGCTGACGGTTTTGATTGTATAGTTGGAAATCCCCCTTACATTAAGATTCAAGATTTAGATACTGAAGTGAGGAAGAAACTAAAAAACAATTATAAAACCACAACATCTGGTAGTATAAATATTTATTTTGCATTTATCGAATTAGGAGTAAACTTCTTAAAACAGGATGGTACTTTGGGTTATATTGTGCCAAACTATTTCCTTAAAATGAAATCAGCTAAGCCCCTTAGAGAGCTGTTAATTAATCAAAACTTAATTAAGAAAGTTATTGACTTTAAAGACTGCAAGTTGTTCCCTAATGCCCAAACTTATTCAGCTATTATTACACTTGATAAAAGTAAAAAAGAAAAAATTTACTATGAGATAGTTAGAGATCTTAAAAATGAAGATCTTACTGAATTAAATGATTCGCTAAAGGAATTATCTTACAGTGAGGTAGATTCAGAGACGATAAATTTATTAAATGACATTGAGAAAAATAATATCAATAAAATTGAAGAGGCTGGACTTAAACTTAAAATAAGTACTGGAATAGCTACCCAAAAAGATGGAATATATATGATTGGTCTTAGTAAAAATGATTCGATAGACGAAGAGAATCATTTTTATTCTAAATATTATAATGGCGATACTTATAATATTGAAAAAGAAATCACCGTACCTTTAATTAAGGGAGGTACAAATATTGACCATAATACTGAGGGTGTAAAGAAGAAGGTTAGAATAATATATCCATATTACAAGGATAATACTGGAAGTATTAAAGTTATTCCTGAAAGTGAATTTAAAGAGAGATACCCTTTTGCATATTCATATTTAGAGGCAGCAAGAGAAGAACTAAACACTCGAAACTCTGGTAATCCAAGCGTTTCCGTGTGGTATGAGTATGGAAGGAGTCAAGCACTGGATAGCTTTGGAGCTAAAATAATCTCACCAACAAATTCAAACAAACCAAAATTCACGTTATTTGAGGAACAAGCGTTATTCAACAATGGGTATGCAATTTATGGAATTGCATCTGAAAGTATTTTTCATGACATTATTCCTAGCTTAAAAGTGATAAACAAGATACTTAACTCAACAATCATGGATTATTATATAAAACTCACTAGTTATATGATTAGTGGTGGTTATTATTGTTATCAAAAGAAATACATTAACAATTTTTCCCTACCTCCATTAAATGCAGAAGAAATTAATTATATTGAATCATGTAATGATTCAATGGAACTTGATTTGTATTTAATAAGTAAATATAACTTAGAGCTATAAGAGAGCAGTTTATATCACTGCTCTTTTTTTTGTGCTTCATCATTAATTGTATTATAGTCTTTTTCACTAATTGTCTTTATCGATTGTCTAAAAAACAATCCCCAATAAGTTTTATTATTTATAAAGTCAAGTTGATAAATTAGTTCACTAATTAAAACAGGTTTAGTAAAAACTTTAATATCTTTTATTGGTAAAGCTGATGTAAATAATTTATAGAACTCATCTAACCCATCAATATCATTTATATAAGATCCTTCACCGGCTATTGTAAAAGAAGCATATATACACTTTCTGTTAATACCAGCCATATATAATAATATCTTGTCTTCTTTTCTAAGCTTTTTAACTCTGTGTAGAATTGGATATTTCCCATTAAAAAGCCAATACTTTTTCTCGAATAATGTTCTTACTATTTCCTCACTAGTTAAAGACATTTTAGAATTTTTTATATCATTCACAACAAAAATATAATGCATTATTATCTCCCACTTTGATTTAATGATTTTTCTTATTTCTTACCAAGAGAATTAAATTTTGACCTATTGAAGGAATCAGAGGAATACAAAAAATTATGAATTATAACCAAATTAGGATATCAACAAACACTCAAGAGCTTCCCCTCCCAAATCAGACACTTATACTATCATATTATCATAAAAGACATTTGCATTTTTTACATTTAATGTTTATATTGATAATATTGTTAAAGAGAATATAAAATGGGGGAATAATAATTGATTTACAAGACAAATAAATTATTAGATATTAATGATGTATTAATAAATATGAAAAATGATCTAGAGACATCAATTACAACTGCTACCGTTAAGGGCTCACTTGTCAATTCTAAAGGTCAACCATA
Source organism: Bacillus sp. DJP31 (assembly GCF_049310945.1). Taxonomy (NCBI): domain Bacteria; kingdom Bacillati; phylum Bacillota; class Bacilli; order Caryophanales; family Bacillaceae; genus Bacillus; species Bacillus sp. DJP31. The sequence goes on from NZ_JBMERO010000031.1 coordinate 3,783, forward strand.
TGGGAATGGTCAGAAGGCAAAGGAAGCATTAATCAGATCACAAGGATTAATAAATCATTTACATGAACTCATAAAGTCTGAGCTTACTAAAGCAAACATTGATCCATCAAAAATTTTCCCTCCACTTGGAGAGAGTAAACCTGAATTAAAAATCACTGGTTTATTAAAACAAAAAAATCAAGACATCTGTGTCCAACCGACAAATATAAGTCGCGTAAAAGAAAAGATAACTTGGGGACCTTTGATACATGAAAATATTACTTGCTACTTAGGGAAAGAACTTACCGAACAAACATTAGTAATAAATATTAGAAGTCAAATGAGCAGTCTTGCAAAGAATGCTGACACGTTGTTTGAAAGAACATTTGCAGAAGCTCTAAATCTTCATGATCTTAATCCTAATCTATGCCTTGGCGAAGTTTACATGATACCCGTCAGAGAGTATGATGATGCTGCGATGGTTAGAAATGAAGTCAAATTTAAAAAGAACATAACTAATATTGCTAAGTATATTAGTTTTTTTAATTTTATTAATGGTAGATTAGACCCTACAAAGGAACACCACATGTATGAAAGATGCGCTTTATTGATTGTTGATTTTAGTTCTGATATACCTAAATTATACAATACTACTGATGAGTTAAAAAAGGATAACCTGGTATCTCAAGACTTCCCTATTGAACTTGGACAAATTTCTATAAATAATTTTATTGATGATTTACTAAATGTATACAATGAAAGATTTAATAATTTGGATATTTTCCTTTAATAGAGATATAACTAGCGAGTAATTCGCTATCCTTATATTTTTAATTGCTGATTTTCTTGTTTTCACACACTGCTTTGCAATTTCCTATATTAAACTACCTGTCACTTCCGAACCCCATATCTTGGAAGTGCACAGGCCTAATAACTCAGCAGCATTGATGACTTCACTAATCTAATTTTCTCCAAGGTTTCTAAACAGGACCAACTTTTCATTCAGTCGAAGATCCTCATCCAAGTTCAAAAATTCAGAAATGTTTCAGTGCGCTGCATTTATAGTCATGTAGCAACCAGACTACGAATTGTTAACTCCACTAATAGCTTAAACAACTTCCCTGTACCTGTTCAACTTAAACTATTAAAACCAGTTTTTATTTTCGTTCGGAACTCTTCATTGGCTAATTTGACGAACTGAAAATTACTAATATTAATATATCAAAAAGCAAAATAATTTTTAGAACTGTAAGAGGAATAGCAAATCCCCCCTCCCAACCAAAAATCACAAAATATTCTTATTCGCCCGAGGCACCAAATACGAAGGCATCTCCTCATGCAATCTCCACACAAAGCTTATTGGCTTATTACCATAATGCCTAACATAATCAACGTTTCCTAAAAATATAAATGGCGAAGTAATTTCGGGTGGTGACAGGCACCCAAAACTTGTGGTGAACAATTTTTTAAAGATTTGGGGTTAGATTTGCTAGCATTACGAAAAAAACGACGTTCATTTTCACGCGTGTACTTAGACTGGAGTGAGAGGCAGCATCATCTCGCTGGTACTTTGGGAAGCGCTCTAGCTATTCATTGTTTTGAAAAACAGTGGATTACTCACCTACCCGCTACTCGAGCTATCAAAATTACGGATAAAGGAAAAACTGGTTTTAAAGAGTATTTTACTATTCATCAGCTTTAAATGCCAAAGTAAATAAAAAAGCGCCTAAAGCATAGATTTTGTAAAATAAAGCATGTGCCTGGCACTTATTCTTCTTCACTTGAAAACAGTTCTCCCGAGAATTCTTGAGCCGATTTAAATGGAAGGTGCCTGGCACTTTATTGTTCGCATCTTTTCCCTCCGCTCAAACAAAGTTATGCCTTTTCTATCAAAGTATTCTCTTATTAATTCCGCTTTGCGTTTAACTCCTCAAAATCAATTATCATTCCGGATCTAACCATAAAATCAACACCAAGTATCCCATTAAATCCATAAGTTTCTTTTGTAATCCCTAGCTGCAATTGAAAAGTATCCATCTGAAAGTCATCAACTTTTAGATCGGTTACTGATTGATTGCTCATAACACAATTCACTTTCTCCACCTACACCGTACATTCTTCTAGGCCTTACTGCTGTTCGATCAATTGTGATTCCAATCTTCTCCACTTCATCTGTATCAAAAATAGTATTTGAACTTCCAGTATCTAACAGGACATCATTTAAATACATGATTTCCCCCTTAAAAGCAAGAGAAACAGAAACTATAGGTAAGCCATCAGTTTGTAAGGAGACTAATTGAAGAATATAAGGCAGAGGTACGATTATATTATAAGTAAGTGCAAAATTTTGTCAAGAAATAACTGAGTTCATGCTTCAGAGAGACGTGGAGATGGGTCCTTGTCCCTGCACTATTTGGGACGCAGTGCCTGTCCCCTCGTCCCATAAATCGTAAATTGCAATAGTAAATGTAACAACATGAAAAACGATTTAAACCAGTGTTAGTGATGATATTCTGCGTAACTTTATATGGAGTGTCGAGCATGATAGAATTGGCTAGGGCAGCCAGGTACAGTAATTTGATGTGCCTAGCACTTACTCCGTGTACCCCTTTGTCCCCAGGTATTTAAAAATAAATTTTTTCCCATTTTTCATTTTTTTAAAAATACCTAATGATTCAAGTTCGGATAAGTCCCGTCTAGCTGTTTCGTAGGATACTTTCATCCGTTTCCTGTACTCCTCAATTGTCAGGAGGTTGTTATCTTTTCTTTTCAATATATTTAAGATTTTTGTTTGTCTGGTATTTAGATATATTTCATCATTCTTTAAATTCATTATAAGGATTTCATGATTTAGTTCCTTAACTAGCTTTTCAATAACTTCACTTACGGATGTATTCGTCATCTCTAAGTATGCCTTGATAAAGTAGGTCATATCACTACTAAAGTCTTCACTATCTTTAATTGCTTTATAATACTTCTTTCGTTTTTGGTTCACGACACTTGATATAGAGAAAAACGTAAAGAAATCATATCCCTGCTGAAGTAGATACATATAAGAAAAAGCCCTTGCCACCCTTCCATTACCATCAAAGAAAGGATGCACGTATACGATATAGTAGTGAATAATACAGGATTTAATAAGTGGATGAATAAAGGTACTCTCGTCTCCGATGAAGGTGAACAAAGAATTCATCATCTGTTGGACATCTTCATCTTTCGGAGCAGTATAAATGGGCATTGTATTAATTGCATTTTCATCCATGATACACACTAAATCATCTCTATACTTTTCTGAAATTTCATCTGGTTCAAGAGTATTCTCGGTAATGATATTGTGCAGCTTCAGAAAAAGCTCCACATTTAGAGAAGTATTAATGTTCTCTAAAATATATAGGAGTCCATTATAGTTATTTAGAATCATACGTTCACTTTTGTTTTTTGGATCCTTTGTATCAACCAATTCTCTTGTTCTCTTCTTGGTTGAAAACGCCCCTTCAATAACACTAGAATAAAAAGCCTCATCAATTAAACTATCAAATACCACGTTCTTATGAATTTCACTCGAAACAATTCTTCTCAATTCATCCTTAGCACGAAAATCAATTTCATGAATAGTACTATCAATTGAGGGAGTGACTACATACCAAAGATTATTCCCATTCTGGTCCAATAATGCAGTTTTCCGTCCTTGCATTCTTCTCTTACTCAAAATATCTTCCCATATTGATTTTTGGTAAGGTAGAAGATTTGTCTGAAGCCTATAAAGAATTTCGGGTTGGCTTAGATACCGATCTAATGTAAATGAATTGTATAGATGATCCACGGTTTCTTGGTCATATTTTTGCAAACCGTTCCCCCCCATTTGTTCTTAGTTCCATCCTTGACTGTTAATACTAAGTTTATACTAGTTACCCCTAGTTTTCTACTAATTTGCTACTAATTATAATTGTTTTAATTGATTTATCTTAGCCATCTCCATCTCTTTGGAGGCAAACGAAATTACTTAGAAATTTTCAGTGGAGAAGTAATAAGGAAGGAATTGTTGATTCAAGTCAGAACCATAAAAGAAGAGATGGCCGATGTATTAATCTTTCTTCATCAACTTGCTGATAGTATTGGTGTGGGGACTTATAAGAGAGAGCATATGAGAAAATGGAGAAGAATGCTTTGAAGTATCCAGTGTCGTTTAGATCAGTTTCATCAACTGATAATCTTAAAGTTACTCGCCTTAAGGGAAACCTGTGTGATATAGGATTTACATCTGACGGAAAAGGACTTGCTTCATCCAAAATATCGGCCTCAGACACCTAAACCAATTATTGAAGAATTCGAAATTGAAATACCATAATTTATTTAGCCCTTTCCGCGGGAAGGATTACTACCTTTTAGCGTGATTTTGATTTTACTGCCTGGTTTATACTTGGTCTTTTCAAGATGGGGTTGGGAGAATGCATGTGTAGATCTTTCACATGTGCCTGGTACTATTAATATAGTGCATAGAACTTTCCGGTAATGGAAGGTTCCGTACATGTTTTTTTCCCTAATAAAACAAACTGATTATCCCACTAGCTCAGAATAAATAGTCGTAACCTATTTGTTGGTGTTTTTTCTTAAGGTTCTTTCTTAGATGGTGTTTTTTAAAAATATTCTTTGGTGAATTCTTACCTTTAAAATAATTAGGTTGATTGGAACGGAAGGTGCTCGACTCCTGCGGGAGCAGTGGAACAGGTGAGACCTAGGCTTTTTCACGATAGTGAAAAGAGCCTTCCGTCCCTTGCGCCGAGGAGGCTCACCGCCCACCCCGGGGAATGGTGCAGCCTCTCGTTACAATCAACCCCTATTCTAAAAAGCAAAAAATTTTCTGAAAACAGCTTTTTTTAAAACAATTGATTTCGGAGTATATCATTCTGAGTTAAAGGGATAAGATTAGACTTCCATCCCTTTCGTCTCGGAATTTAGTGATGGTTTCTTTGGGTTATTTCATTTAAATATCTCCTTTTGAATTTAAAGACAGAAAATACCCTTTATAAGATTGTTCCTCTCCTATTGTCTAGAAATTCTAAGTAAACTTAATAACAACCTGTGAAACAAAGAAGTGACACAAGAAAGACCGGGTGGTGAAATGCAACACAAACAATCAAGCCCATATTTAGTTGGACTACTTATTCTATACAGCCACAAACTCTATAACCCTATCAATCTTCGACAAATTTCGAGTGGTGACAGGCACCAAAACTAAAAAAAACCGAAAAGCACTTAAGCTTAACGGTTGTTTAATCCTTTAAATTAGTTGTTTTTTAAAGAAGTAGGTTAGTCGTTCTCCCACCACACTGATTCAGTTTCCTTTGATTCCTGTAATAATAAGATCCTCACTCTTAGAAATTGAAATCTCTGATTGTTGTGGCACTGGATACTTTAACGCATTCTTCTCCATTTTCTTGTAAGCTTCTTCTTCTAAGTCCACACCCATACTATCAGCAAGTTGAAGAAGATAAATCAATACATCCGCCATCTCTTCTTTTATGTTCTGCCTTGATTCATCAATTGCTTCCTCACTGCTTCTCCACTGAAAATTCTCTAAGAGCTCATTTGCTTCCAATGATATGGAAATGGCTATGTCCTTTGGGTGGAGATTAGTTTTCCAACCTCGTTCATCACGGAATTGAGTGATGGTTTTTGTTAATTGCTTCATTAAAAGGATCCCCTTTCAAACTAAAGACAAAATTCACTTAAAAGATTCTGCCTTTTCAATTGCATGTGAACTTCCTCCAAATAATCTTAATGCCATATTGGTATGAAAGTAAAGATTATAACACATCTATCTATAAAATATAAAATTGGCCGAAGTATAAGACTCCTGCTTTAGCTTATCTCTTGATCACATGAAACTAAGTTTTCTATTTAACATCTAAAAAACCACATAATTCTAAGTCATTTCCTAAACGACTAGGATGTCTGCCCATTTTGTTTTCTTTATCCTTAAAACACATTAATGTACTAGTGCTTGTATTTAGTAACTCTAATAATTCTTTTTTTCTACGAACATATTTACTCTTATCGCTACCCCATGCCATTATTATTGTGTCCGTATCTTCTATGGCTTTACGGATGTAAATGTCTGTTTCAATCCTAGTAATATCTTTGTTATTCGATAGTCCCTCCGGATCAGTTGTAATATAAGAAAATAAATTCACTATCATTAAACTTCCATATCCCTTGTCAATCAAGAAATTACTAACCTTCATTACGGAAGTGTCAATCTAATAATTCTCTTGATGGGACATCATTCGTTTCAGCATTGGCTGCGTTTAATATCTCTTTAAATCGGCGCAAATTAATGATTGGCCCCATAAATGTCATGACGACCAACGTTGCTATCGAAAGATCTACCCATCCATTTCCCCAACCCCAGGTGGAGAAGACCAAGTATAAACCAGGCAGTAAAATAAATATCACGCTAAAAGGAAGTAACCCGTCTAACCTCACAGATAAGGCAGCCCAGTTCCGTAATCTTTCTGTCTTTGCAGAATGAAGCATTGAAATCATAGCCAGTAACGTAATTCCGACGGCAACAAACATAATAATTGTTCCTAAGATATGTAAAAATAAAACGATGTTATATATTATAATTCCTCACATCCCTTTGGACTATTTCTTCTAATTTATCATATTTATTGGGAGTAAAGTCCTGATTTTACCAAAAAGTAGTATCCTATCCTTTCACTCGATAATCCGGATTACCCTGCACCCAACCACCGTTTGTATTGACAGAAGAATCACCGTCTCCATCAACCCAAATAGTTGTCCCGTTAGGTAACGTCCGCCAATGTGGTTCTACATGATGTGAATTGGGATTATCAACATGATTTACATTTTCATTAGCAGGTGCTTCAACAGATGGTTGATGAGCTGCAACCTGATGGACATTACTTGATTCCGTGTTACCTTCTGCCATGTTATTTCCACTATCAGCACTTACTCCATCCGTACCATCTACTATATCTATTACTCCAAATGATAGTACGCCTACTGCCCCCGCCATTAAGAGACCCTTAGCTCCACTTTTCAGTCTTTCATTGTCCCCATCGATTACGCCGGTCACAACATTTGCACCGTTTTCAACAATATTAACAACCGTATGTCCTGCTGCTTTTGCCGTATCACCTACTGCTCTGCCAAGATCACCAAGACCTCTATCAAGCTTTTGTTCATCTTGTGTTACGATCGATGTCCCTATATCCCAAACGCCACTTGCTGCTTCACCTAATTTATCTCCGGCAAAATAGGAGGCATTTTTAACACCATCTCCAATTTCTTCAATAAATTTACTCCCTGTAACTTCACCCGTAAATTTAACGGCTCCTCCTACTACTTCCCCTGCAACAGCACCAACAAATGATCCTAACCCTTTTAAAAACCCCATGAAAACACCCCTTAAGTAAAATAAAAAAAGACTAATCCCAATAAAAAGAATTAGTCTTTCAAATGAAAGAATCCTTCGGTAATCCGGCCATCTTAGACGTATTTGCCCTTAGATCCGTGATTTTGCGTCCTCATATTTCTATGAGTTTGCCGTTATCGAGATATTTTACAAACTATATACCTATGACTATATTACCATATGTGGAAAAATATGAAAATACCTAAATAGTGTTACTCAGATTTATTGAATTAACTGGAAGAACATTCGACATGTCTCGACACCATTTTATTATTTATAACTGCCATAATCTATCTATGAATATAGGAGTGAAACAAATGTTGACTCAAGCTGAAGCAAATATGTTGATTTCTTCATTGAAACAACTGCTTACTGATATAAATATAATTAATTTTCCCGAACCAGGGGATAAATTGTTATTAAGTTGTAAGGATGGAAATAATAATACCTATATGATTGATGTAACTCGCGGTAGTATTAAACCCACAAAAAGTACTTTTCAAACCAGACATCGTAAGACTACAGTATTAGTAAGAGTAGATATTGATGGTCCACCACTTGATAACCCTGATGGGGAAGAAGTCCCTTGCCCCCACATCCATATATATCGTGAAGGATTTGAAGATAGGTGGGCTTTTCCTCTAGATGTAAAAATAAAAACAAATACAAAAGATTTGATACAAGTACTCATAGATTTCTTTACATACAATAATATTAGTAATAGACATGAGTTATCATTCAAGGAGGGGATTTATTTGATGGCGTCTAAAGATAATTTAAAAGAGTTATACATTGATTGGCTTAACTCTAAGATTTCATATAAAGATATTGAGTCTGGCACTATTGAAATTACTACTCCCTTCCTTGATCGACATAATGATCGACTACAAATCTATGCAGTTCCTATAGAAAACGGAGAGATAAAATTAACTGATGATGGATTTATTTTGTCAGATTTACAGTTGTCCGGATTTGAATTAGGGAGCTCTAAGAAACGGAAGCAATTATTCAACACCATTATTAATGGATATGGTGTATCATTTAATCCAGAACTCAACGAACTTCAAATCATAACTGACTTAAAAAACTTTCCTAGAAAGAAACATATGTTAATGCAGGCAATGATGACTGTTAACGACATGTTTATGACTTCAAAATCTACTGTATCTAGTCTGTTTGTAGAAGATGTTGGAAACTTCTTGGAAGCGAATGATATTAGATATAATGAAAATATACTACTAGCAGGAAAAAGCGGTTATAATCATAACTTTAACTATTTAATTCCACATTATAAAAAAGCACCTGAACGAGTTATTCATACAATGAATATACCTTCTAAAGGGAATCTCTCAAATGTTATCTTTTCTTGGAGTGATACCCGAGACTTACGAAATAAACTATCTTATAAGTCGGACCTACACATCTTTATTAATGATCAAGAAAGAAGTGTTGATGATAATATATTAAATGCCTTTAAAATTGAAAGTATTAACCCAATCCTTTGGAGTAATCGACAAGCTATGATCGATATATTAAGTGCATAAAAGATAAACCAAATCTATTGAATGATTGGTTTATCTTTTTCAATCTTGTTGTACTGGCCAGTTAATTAATATTACTACAGCCATTCTTTTTGGGGGATTATAAGATGAAACCAGTAGACCCTCTTTCATTCCTACAAATCCCAGCCCAATCTAAACCAAAACCTGGTTCAAAGGCGGATTCACCTTCCTTGACATTATGAGCAATGTATCCCTCTCCTGAATCGAGTGTTAAACCTACACTCCCAAGCTTTCCGGCTCTAGCATTTCCTTTTTTCGCCTTACCGCCATTACTTACCACAAGTTCAACCGCTGCTATAAATGCCTCCAATGTGAGCTGGTTGGGCACTGGAATCTTGGTTGAAGCAAGTGATGTGAACCAGATATCACACTGCTCTCCCTTAAGAAGCAGGATTGTCGTTCTTCCACCGCACTGATTTAGTTTCTCTTTCATTCGAGTAATAATGAGATTCTCTTGTTCCGAGACTAAAATTTCTGACTTTTGTGGCACTGGATACTTTAACGCATTCTTCTTTATTTCCTTGTAGGCTTCCTCTTCTAAGTCCACACCCATACTATCAGCAAGTTGAAGAAAATAGATCAATACATCTGCCATCTCTTCTTTAATGTTCTGCCTTGATTCAGCAATTGCTTCCTCATTAGTTCTCCACTGGGAATTTCCAAGTAATTCGTTTGCCTCTAAAGAGATCGAGATGGCTAAGTCCTTTTGTTTGTGATTAGACTTCCATCCTCTCTCGTCTCTGAATTTAGTGATGATTTTTGTGAGTTGTTTCGTTAAGGTTTCTCCTTCCGAAAATAAGACAGAATCCCCTTACAAGGTTCTGCCTCACCTATTGTTTAGAAGTTCTAAGTAATCTATATCATGACATAAAAATATGGTTATGTACTGACCGCTGACAAGGAAACGTAAAAATAATTCTCAATATTGTATTACCATTGTTCAGTCAAAATAAACTTAGCCAACTTGACGGTTACAATCAAAACAACCTGTGGAACACGGCTGTGACACAAGAAAAAACGGGTGGTGCAAATGCACCCCAAACAACCAACCACCCTATTCAGTTGCACTACTTACTCTATCACAGCCTTAATCTCTATAATCCTATCAACATTCGACAAATTCCGGGTGGTGACAGGCACCAAAACTAATACAAGCATTCCGAAACCCACTAGGTACCAGGCACTCTCCATTTATTTGGAGAGTGCCTGGTACCTTTTCCCTATCACACCAATACATATGGGACACCATGGACATGGTTTGAATAATTAGGACTTGTCAGTGGATTTCATATAGGTGCTATGTTTTTGCCCTCGTTAGTAACTGGTTTTCTTGTTGATAAAACCATTCTGTTCAGATAAAGGCTTAGATTGAAAAAAAATAATCATGTTGTTTTTTGTATAATAAAGTGGGAAAAGAAAGCGATATCTTTAAAAGGACTCATTTTTCCTAGTTCTAATTCAAGTGCAAGAAGATCATCAACATGACGGGCATGCTTTAGAGTACTGTTTTCATGAAGATAATCAAACACACATCGAACCCCATAGTGCTTAGTCAATTGCAATTTCAGAAGATCAAACCATTTGTAGTACGTCTCTGTACTGTATTGATGAACAACAGCACCAATTAGAGGGTTGAATTCCTGTTCTTTTCCAATGGCTTCCTTTGCCTGAATTATATCTTCTTCTACAATAGCTTTTTTTAAAACCTTAGACGCAGGATTGTGATTGATGATTGAAATATAACCATCTTTTGTAAGAAGCGATTGAAGTTTTTCCAAGATCTCTGTAGGATTTTCTATATATCCAAGAACATTGTGACAAAGAATAAAATCAAAAGTTTCACTTTCGAGTGTACGTTCTAAACTAGTAAGATCCCCGAGTAGAAACATTATGTTTTTACCCTTTTCCTCAGCTTTTTGTTTGGCAGTTTCAATCATATCTGGGGTAATATCGATGCCTGTTACTTGATGTCCGAGTTCTGATAGCCAAATACTTGTTATCCCAAATCCACACCCGATATCTAGGATTCTTAATGGTTTTTCTTTGTTGAAATGGCTTTCTATCTGATTCCATGTGATGGAATAAAAGAGTTTTCCAGACGGGCTTTCAACATCACTAAGATAGTCAGGTAAACTTTGCGTAAATGCGTCAATTAAATTTTGCTTCTGTTGCATAGTTGCACCTACCTCATTTATCTCCTTGGTTTCAATAATTCATTGTTTTACATTTTATCATATTTATACAATGCCTGAATTATTCACCGATATTTTAAAATAGGCTACAAATGCCTATTTCATTGATTTTCTTGCCCTTTGTTATGCATGAAAAAAATGAAAAAAGAATCCGTTTCTGCTAAGGTTAAATCACCATAAAATAACCAACAGACAGGATTCTTATAATGGCTACTTTACCGCAATTAACACTTGACTTCAATCGTCAAATAAAAGTATCGAATGATGGAGGTTCTCTTTCTTCTGATACAGGTACTCTCCTTTTTAGAGGGTTCGAAGTTGTTGGTAGACGCGCTTCCTTTTTGTAGCTACTTTTAGGTACTAGATAAGATAAATTACAATCTAAAAACCTATTATCAGTTAAATATCTTAGAAAGCTTCTTAAGGAAGAGAGCATACAGTGGATAGTAGATTTAGAATAGAAACCTAGGCCATTGATAAAACCTAGAATATGTTGCTTACCCAGATCTGAGAATGTTTAGAACTTGGTTTGAATTAAGATAGCCCAATAATCTATGAAGATACAGTTTGTTACTAGTTACAGTATCCTCTGACATCCCCTGTGATTTCCTGTAAATCAAAAAACCTAGAATTAGGTTTCCGATTTCTCCTTCAAAGTGATAAGGCTTCCGAACAGACCTGAAATTAATAATACCTGTAGTCTGATACTCAGTAAGTACATTGACACAGCGAATGATATCCTTTTCCTTTCGGGTAAGTTCTGAAAAAGATCTCTTATCAAATATACTACTTAAAAATGCGTCACCAACCTTTACTTCATAGAATTCAATCGAATTTTCTAACATGAATTGCTCGATTAATGCCCAACCACGCTGATAAAACTTAACTATTGTTTTGGTGAGAAGCACGAGAACCGTCCACATGCTTCATAATTAGCATATCCTCTTTAGATAGATAATGTTTTGGATTACCGAGTTTAGGCCAACCAATCGATGCTATTCCTTTCTCTTTCCAAACAGGTATTAACTCATTATTATCTCCAGCTCGAATCATCCACCACTTTGTCATTTATTTCCGCTCCTATCCTATAAATATAACTCTAGCATATACTAAAAATGGATTAGTCTAAATGCTAGAGTGAATTTGTAGTTGTGCTGTAAAAGTAGATTAACTAATACAATATAAACCGATAAAATTCAGCTTTAATGAAGATCCATTGCGTCAGGGGTATTCAAGTAACATTTCGAAGGTTCTATTGTAGGACCCATGCAGACTCTTCAAGTTCCTAAAACTAACACCTCATCAGCAACTATGCTCTCCATCAACAAGATCCCCCCTGATTTATCAAGAGAATCATTGTTCCTCTCACAGAATGATAGGTGTGTACAGTTGGGACATCCATTGGAGCATGGACAGGATTTTAGAATCTCTAATCCCTTTTTTAGAATGTGTAAAAGTCTTTGTTCGACTACTTCCATTATTCCTGCACCACCTCCGCTTGTTTCGTAGCAGACAATCGTCGGTATGAAGTTAAACTCTTTTAGATTAAATGAAGATAGTAATGAAAAATCGCTATGTGAACATTTAACGATTGTTGGAATTGCGGATGCAATTGCATGTTCAATAACATGTAATGTTCCTTCATTAATTTCATTAGTGTTATCTCTTTTTAGTTGAATCCACAGACCTTCAGTCGAATATTTCACAGGATACATATTGCCATCCTCTATTAAATCCGTGCTAGAACCGCCAAATAAGTTCACCTTTTTGTAGCCCCATAACCTTCTTGTTATTTCAAGCCTTCCTCTACCTAATTCGACTAGATGGTTGAGATTGCTCCTAGTAACTTCTTCTACAACATAAATAGAATCATTGATCTGAGACCTCGTTGTATAATCAGCTTTAAATGGAGCTGTCAAGATTTCATTATTTCTCTGTGATATTCTAGTTACTTTATATGTTCTCTGATTATAAAGGAATACAGCTCCATAGTGATAATCTCTTAATAAGGACCGCTCATCTACACCCTCGTAAAGATGTTCACTGGTAGATGTACATACAACTGAGTATAATTTGCTAGTGCTTAAAAGGTTATTATATTTTAGATCGGGAATTTTTAGTGACCATGTTCCCCTACCTATTTCCTCCATACTATCGGAGAATCCCTCTGCTTTTCGGGCAGCGGATACTTTAAAATAATTATGGGCTGAAGTAATTTTCCCATTAACTTCATGGGCTGCATATTGCATATGCTCAGAAACTATATTCGAATTTGCTACATCGATAGTTACCTGTTCTGGTGCTCGTTCCATGAATTCAACTGGGTTTGATGCATAATATTGTTCCAATGGATATTCATTAAAGATCTGAATAACAAGTCCAGGTCCTTTCCTTCCTACTCGACCAGCTTGCTGTAAGAAACTAGCTTTGTTACCCGCATATCCGATCATGATACAAAGATTCAAATCACCTATGTCAATTCCCATTTCAAGGGCCGATGTAGAGACTAAACCTAACAATTCTCCTTTTTTCAATCTATCCATTACTTCCTGCTTTTTATGGGAGTTCAATTGGGCATGGAAAGGCGAAAATAATTCGAATGGAATATCTACTCCTTGTCCTTGTGATATCTCCCCTAATTTTGAACGGATAGCATTATTCAATTCAAAGCTAGCATTTGTAGTTGCTCGTCTATTTCCATAAAACATGATTGTTTTAGGTAACATCCTATAGCTCTCTGTCAAAAGTCCCAGAATTTCAATTGCTTCAGAGATTGGTGCTCGACGGGTTCTGTGTTCTGATTTTTGTTCAAGCATCCCAGGATTCCACAATAGTATTTCTCGCTCGTATAAGGGACTACCATCCTTATCTATTAGAGAAAATTCATTCCGCCCCTTTAACCCAGTAATTTCTTCAGCCAATTCTTTAGGGTTTCCAATGGAAGCAGAGCAAGCAATGAATTGCAGATCTGTATTCCCTAATGCTTTACATAAAATTCTCAACCTTCGTAACAACATTGCCACTTTTGATCCCAACACTCCGTTATAGGCATGAAGTTCATCTAGTACCACTAATTTTAAGTTTTTAAAGAACCTTATAAAATGATTCTTACTCTTAAAATGGACTGCACCCTGAAGTATGAAATGTAAATAATGGACGTTTGTTAGCCAGTATCTAGCGTTTTGGTAGGTTAATTCTTTTGTAAGGTCTGATTTCCCTCCTTCGAGAACTCCAGCTTTAATGATTTTATTTCCAAGATTAATTGTTTTATAGGCAAAGGATGTATTCTCACCATTGATTTCATCATTATAAAAATCAAGTGATTGAAGCTGATCCCTTGTTAAGGCTTTTAGTGGTGACAAATAAAGAACAGTTGAATCTTCGTCATTCAAGAACAATTCAAGAGAAGGAATTGTATAGATCATAGATTTACCGGATGCTGTACCAGTTGAGATAATGACATTCTCACCATTTCTAACCCTATTAATAGCCTCTGCTTGATGAGAATATAATCTTTCAATCCCTCTATCTTTCAACTTATTAGACAGTGCTTCAGGTAAAGGCCTATCTAATTCTCCAAAAACTGGTTCACTATTCGATATGGAATATTGTTCTACATTTGAACCCAATTTTTCACCGACATTTTTAATCTTATTAACAACCTCTTTAATAGAGTAATCTTGAAAGGACCATGTTTCCATGCGGTTATCCTTGAATAATATCCTCTCTTCAGTACTTAGGAATTCCTCATTAATATGAGAGCTACACTCTTGGCAGTAAACGCCATCAACCAGCTGAACCTCGTTTTCTTTTATCCAAGAATCTAGACGAATTCCGTTAGAAGGTTGTCTAATCTTTCTCATGAAAGTAGCCCTTTTATATTTTCTACTAATCTGAAAAAAATTGATTTGTTTTATATTGTTTGAACTGCATTCAAGACATACTAAAGGCAAGTACTTTCAACCTCCTTACGATCACTTTCAATAATCTTTGAAAGCATATGCAATATATGTTTTCCTCCGGCTTTAGATAAATTATCATTATCTTTACCTGGGTATTGAATACAAGATGGGCATCCACCAACACACATACAATTTTCCAATAATCTCAATGCACTTTCAGCAATTCTATTCAAGTGCTCACCAATTGCTTTTGTTGTTCCCATTCCACCTGATTGATTCCCAAAAAATCCAATTACAGGCATTCCTCCGAAAGAAGATAAGGATAAACCTGAAAAACTAGATATGTCGTTTCCATCACAAATGATAGTATCAGGAATAATAGATAACAAAACATGTTCAGCTGCCCTTATAGAGCCATCAAGTTTTTCTGGTGTGAAATCAGATCCTAAAGATTCTTTAGTATTCTCCAAGAATGTGTTTGAAAGAGAAATCCAGAATCCTTCTGCATCAAAATTAGCAACAAGTGCATTTTCAAGATTGTGAGCTTCCAGAATTCGTGAACTAAAATAAGACTTTGCATAACCAAAAACAGTTCTTTTTATCTTCAATACTCCCGTTGAAAAGGTAGATTGATCTGACAATCCCTTTGTATCATCTTGTTCTGAAATACTAATAAAATCCTTGAATTTAGATTGAGTATAATAATCAACTTCTCCTGTTAGAGGTGTTGCTAATATTTCTAATTTGTTTCGATTAATACTATCAACACGATATCCTTTTTCGTTAGCATTCCAATAGATCGCTCCTTCATGGAAATCCCGAAAGGCTGTCCACTCATCAACACTTTCCAATAACACCTCACGTTTCTTGGTCGTAACTACTTTATAATTCTGAGAAGATCCTGATCTCAGACTACATCTTTCTAAATCTTCATCAGTCGATTCTTCTATTTCACTTAATAATAGATCAGCATGTGCAGTATTACTTACAAACAAGTTTAAATCTTCTAACGTAATAGGTCTCCCCAACTCTTCTTGAAGATACGCCAGATGCAGTTTTAATAATGATAGGTTCTTAGGGTCGACTCTTACCACTTCTGGTGGCTTTTCAAGGAAGCTTTTCGGATTTTGCATATAAAATTGTTGTAGTGGTTCATCTTCAAAGATCATTACAGCAACGCCTTCACCTTTTCTCCCGACTCGACCAATCTGTTGTGAAAAAGCTGCCTTACTACCTGGATAACCACTTAATAGAGCAAAACTCAAATCGCCAATATCAATACCTACTTCTAAGGCATTTGTCGTAATAACAAGATGAACATCACTCTTCTTTATCGCATGGATAACTTGTTTTCTTTCATCAACACTTAACATACCATTATAAAAGGCTGCTAGTTGCACCCCACTAACATTCTCTTTTTTCAATCTTAACTTCTTTCTTAAAACATCCTTCATATATTTCGCAGTTACTTTTCCTTGTAGACGAGAACCCTGAAACATTATCGTTCGGATTACTTTTTCGTTATGTACGAGAACTTCTTCAGCAATGGCTAGGGCATCAGACACAGGTGCTTTTCTTACTCCTGTATCCAGAGTAATCCCTGGGTTCCAGAAAACGATATTACGTCTTCTTTTTAATGAACCGTCATTATCAATTAATTTAAAATTTGATTTACCTGTTAACTCTTGTGCTAAAAACTCTGGTTTATCTATCGTTGCCGAGCATAAAATAAACTGAATATTGGGGTTACCTAGCTCTTCACAAACCTTTCTCAAACGTCGAAGGACAAGGGAAACATGACTACCAAAGGCACCTCGATACAAGTGCATTTCGTCTATAACGATATACTTAAGGCTTTTAAATAGATTGGTAATATGCGTTGAAGAATGGCTATTACCCTGATATTGCTTCAATAAGGAATGATGGATCATATCTGGATTCGTGAAAAGTATCCGCCCATTATTCAATAATCTTTTTCTAGAGCCAGGTTGAGTATCTCCATCAAGTCTTCCGAACGGTATGTATGTTGATCCAAGTTTAATAACTCTCTCAAACCATTCATCTTGCTCGAGTTCTTTATCTTCTACGTCTTCCTCTGTCCAACGATAAAGCTGTTCCACCTGATCGTCCGCTAAGGCCTTTGTAGGGAAAATATAGAGTGCCTTTGCATTAGGGTCTTCTAATAATCCTTGTAAGATTGGCAAGTTAAATGAAAGTGTTTTTCCAGATGCTGTTTGAGTAACGAGAACTACATCCCTTTTTTCCCTAACAGCATTATACGTTTCCGCTTGATGTGAAAATAAAGAAGTAATGTTCATCCTCTCAAGGGCCTTATACAAGCTTTTAGGTAATTCTTCATTAATAGGACCAAAGGTCGGTTCAGATTCAGGTATAGTGTGGACATAGATTTCAGCCCGTTCTTTTATGCTTAACTGTTCTAGTTTTTCAATAATTTCATCTGAATGAAATTCACTTGAGCTAACACCTGGTATTCTTTTGTCCACAATTATAGGAATCTCTGCAGGGTCAAGTTCAATTTCATCATGACATTGTGTACAATACACACCATCACTTTTGTCTTCCATCCAATTTGTAGATATATCAAGGTTATTCCATGGACTAGGTTCTAATGCCGCTCCAACCTTATACTCTACAAGACGGTATTCACCCCTTGATAATACACGATGACTTAATTGATACCCTTTTAATAACGAACCACAACTACATTTTAAATATGCCAATGATAGTTCCTCCGTTTCTAAGAAATTAAGACCCTAATTCTATATTTATACTAAATTAGAAGATAATTACATGGTTATATTATATCAGAAATATATTGAAGTACTTTAAATAAAAATGCCTGGACCACCCTTAGTTTGCCGATTAAATATTCGACAGAGTTCAAGGAGTGACCAGGCACCTATAATTTAAATTCAAAATATAGAAGGGGAAACAACCGTCCCCATTCTTCTTCATAAGTAAAAGGCTAAAAGAAGCACGAGAACCGTCCCCATGCTTCCCTTTGATGGATTGTCTTTAATAGGCTTAGAAAATATAAAATACACGAACAATACGATGAAAATACCTATAAATACAATCAATTGCTATATTCCATATATTCAAATATTAGTTTCTCAGTTGAATTAGCAGCTACTCTCATTTCAAAAGTAATCTCTTTTCCATTCAAATCAATAGGGTTCTGATTAAAATCTAACATTTCCCAATCATCTCGATCAAAACGATGAGTTATTTGTGCTTTCTCATTTTTATCCGTTTTATTCTTAATAGTATATGTGTATCTATAATGATGATAATCTTCATTATTAACACTGAGAATTTCTTTTTTATTTTTAATTGATAGATTTGTTGTTATACCTGACCTTAGAGTCACATTCTGATTTGGAAGAATCTTATCAACATGCACCTCACCTACAAATGCCACCCGTTCGTGTTCTTCATAAATATGAGCTCTACCTTTTGGTAATAAGTAGAATAAGTTATTCTCCTTACTATTTTCAAAAGTATATGTTATTGAACACTGTGAAGAATTAGGAAGAAATGTGTATACTCTTTCTATTGGAATGTTAGCAACATCAAAATAATTAACAAACAATTCTTTTCCACTCTCTAGACTAATTTTTTCAGGTAGAACAAGAAGATGATGCCCCCCTACTCTAAAAGTATCAATTTCAGAGCTTCCAGTTTGATCGCTGTACAATTTCAACTCAGAATATTGTAAAAACCTCTCTATATTCACTTCACCAGCCATTAACTGGATGTGTACATCTTCTAAATCCATTCCACAGTTATTTTTAAAGACGCAATCTGCTTTTAGGTGACATACATCTCCATTAACTATTAATGTATAATTCATTCGCCATGAGAATCCATTAGTACCATAAAAAATCGTGATCTCATCATTAGTTGGTGTCAAATCCATACTAACTGTGGTCATAAATAAACTTAGGTCTTCTAATGGAAAAATGCACCTTCCTGTTGGGTTAAATACTACTTGTTTCGTATCAATAAACTGGATAATAACTTCAGGGGTAGCAGAAATAACTTGAGCTTTTTGTTGAACAATCTGACCATCTTCTTGGTACAAAATTTCTTTGCCAATAAAATGATTTAATAATTCTTTTTCGCTTTTTACTCCATGAACAATTTGTTGTTGATGAACACAGACATCTTTAACAAAAAGCGTATCCAAAATAATCTGAGGAGATAAGTCTTTCAATTCCAAGGATGTACGAGATTTTCCTAAGGACAATTGCCTTTTTTCTTCAATAAAAGCAGTTCCATGATCATATATTGTCGCAATAAGTGTTTTCCGGGAATCCTTAGTCAATATCATCGTTATCTTTATGCCTCCTTCAAGTGAACTTCCATTTCATTAAGCCATATAATACGATCTGCATACTTTGCTGGTCTAGGGTGACGATAATATGATCTTTCCGAATGTAATAAACCTTTATGCTTCTTTTCTTTTTCAATTACAACTCTAGTAAACTGTTTAATGGCAGCTTCACCACCCCAGGCATATATTAAAGTTGGGTTTAATTCCAAGTGGTTCTCTAACTCCTTTAATCTTTTCTCATTAAATATGGAGTGACTTTTATTATTAGACTCCCTAAACTCCTTTAAGAACTTTTTAAACTCATCAAAATTACCCGTACAAACATCCGATAGATTTATAATCTTAATGCAATTCCATTTCATACGCTCCATCAAATTCATTAACTGATATTGAGTTGGATCGGGGTTGGCTGCAACAAATTCCTTTTCCCCTCCATCCTTTGGGAATGCTTCAAACTTAGCGTTTTTATCGACAGCTGAACAACTACCTGGATTCGCCATTACAATAACAGCGTCTGTTTTTGCCGACTCTTTCCCTTTTCGAATAATTCTTGCTTCGCTGCGCATTAAATACTCTTTTTCCCCAGCTTGTGCCTTGTAAAAATGTGCCCAAATATTAAAATGTTTTTTTAATACATCCGCTGTGATTAATGCCATAATTCTCTCTCCTCCATTCGTTAAAATCAATATATCACTGAATCAAAATTATGAACCGCCGTTTTGGGGATCTCATGTTTTTCCGTTATATACTTCATTAAATTTAACCGCTTCTTCCCTCATTCGATTAACTAGGTTTGATGGATAAATAGCTCTTGCATCAGAACCCCAAGTCAAAAGCCACCTAACTAACCCATCACTAACAATTGCTGGGGTTATAAGGCGAAATCGACTATCACTAATCTTTTTTATATTGGCCCCTGTCCCAAAACGGTCAATAACCACATTGATTAAGTGATTATCAAATTCCACTTCAATACTTTGCTCTTCACCTGCATACATATGAAAAAGCTTCGAACGATAGTTGTATAAATTAAATGATGGGTCCGGAACAAATTTCTCATCTCCTATTTCCACAACTCGCATACGGTCAATTCTATAATGAATGAGCTTTTTCTTTTTTTCATCTGCGGCTATTAAGTAATAATATTCTTGACTCCATAAAACACCATATGGAAACACTTGATAGATTTTCGGATGTTTTAGTTCTCCAGAAAGTACAAATTCTTTCCGAACATTATATCGACCATAACAAAATGTTAATACCCTCCCTTGACGTATAGCTTCGTGAACGGTTTGTATATTATCAGCAAAATAAGGTGCATCAAATTTCGTTTCACAGTTCACCAATTCATTTTCAAGTTTTTCCGCTAATTGATCACTAGTAAGCGATTTAAGCTTCACAATAATTTTTTTGGTAGTGCCTTCAGATATAAAACGTGCAGCAGAAATAGCATCCATTAAAAGTCGTAACTCATGGAGCTCAAATAAGTGTTCTTCCAACCAATAGAATTTCTCGGTTCTTTGTGATTGACGGTAAGAATTGATTTTCCGGAGGCCATCTTTGGATTCTAGAAAATTTAGATCATTTCTAATTCCCTTTAAACCAGCATTAATTTCCTGGTTATTTAAATAATCTTCAATTTGAGAGATGGTCATGCCATGATCTTTATAAGTATTACGTTCTAAAGCCTCAATAATCGTTAGAAGTCGGTCCCGGTTCATTTTTCATACTCCTTTCATTTGAATTTAATTCTCATAACTTGCTAGACGATCATTTCTTTCAATCTTCGAATGAGAAGTCAATAATCAGCGGCATAACTCAGAAAGAAGTAATGATTGCTAAATTTGCTTAGCATAAAAAGATGATGCAGTATTCACCAAATCATCCTTCATAACACTCTGACTTTGACGGTATTCCATGGCTTTCATTGTGGTTGTAGACTCAACAGTTGAATCTATGTCCTGCACCAATGTTTGAAGTTCATTGACATTTGTATTGAAAAACTCTTTACGTAAGTTGATTTTATTTACTCGATTATTATCTAAAATTTGGTGAAGTTTTTGTTCTAAATCTACTGCATCATCACTAATGACCATTGCATGTATATCAAACTTAAACGGAACAGATGCATCACCCAATTCATCATGCGTTCCAAAGGATTTAATCTTCTAGTCATACCAATTTTAAAAGCATCTTATCCAAATGACCCAAGATTTGATATGACATATACATATCCTGCTCTACCATTTGCACGTTTTATTATCTCTTCTTTTTGCCCCTCTAACTTCTCAACTTGATCTTCAAGTTCCTGCATACGTGATTTAAGAGCGGCTATCTTATCTTCATCCACTTCTTTTTCTAAGAGGGCTCTATTTTTTTTGATTCAATTAAATACTTTTCTTCTTCTTTTTCAATTTTTTTACGTTCTTGCTCAAGAATCTTCCGCTCTTCTGCTTCTTGTCGCATTTGCTCTTTAATTAACCGCTGCTCTCCCTTTTCTTTTTCCCTTTGAAAGTAATACTTGTATTCTATTTTGATGGCATTAATAAATAAGGGCTCCATTTCAGTGAGAAACCTTGTAATAGTTGGTAGAATAATTGCATTCCCTTCTCCACAGATTGATAGATACTTAGAAATGAGTGTCCTTGCATTTTCTTCTGCTTTATCAAGATTAGAATTACTTAAGGTATAAAGAATATTTTGTAGTTCTGATTGAAGACCGATAACCATTAGGTTATAGATTGTAAGATTGGCTTTAGTGGTGTACCGCATTTGATAAGTTTTGAGCAGTTTTTTATTTCTCGGTTATTAGCAGACATATCTTGTCTTAATAGTTTTGAATCCTTATGGTGAAGATCAAGACTAACAATAGTATCTAAAATTCCATCCTCTAATGATTTTTCTAGTGTCTCAAGTTCTTTTTGAATTTCATTAAAATTAATAGCATTGGGAAAACGATCAATTAGCGTTTTAATCCCCTGGCTTTCACTAATATATTTCTTTGCATTCTTTACCATTTTCTCTACTCTGTTCTTTTGCTTGATAGCTCTTCTTCAAGTGAGAGGATTTGTAGATCTAATACTTCCTTTTTAGAAGTGAGTTCCTTTAGTTCTTTCTTTGTATTCTCCTGTATAGTACCTGCCTCTATCTTCGCTTTCAATAGAATCTGTTCTCTTTCAGCTTGGAAAGAAGCCTTTGTTTGAAGAATAATCTCATCGATTAGCTTTTCTTTGTTCTGTAACTTTTCTTCTAATTCATTTAAGTGATTCTCCTTAATGGGAAGGGTCTTATTAATGGTTAATAACTCTCTAATTTCCTTTAACATAACAACCTCCAATTATTCCATATATTTCTATATATATATAACTATAATACAAAACAGATGAAAAAACTCTTTGAAATAAATAACAAAACCTGCTTAAGCAGGCCAAAAATTCACTAATTAACTTAAAATACCAAACTATTGTATTCTTTAATAATCCCCATCATCCTCAGCTACTTTAGAACTCGGCTTAAAAAATTCATTCTCACTATAAGTGATATGCACTTCTTTAACTCTTTCTCTAAAATAACCCTCTAGTTCTTTATCCGTACAATAGATGAAACAGCCCTTTTGTCCGCGAGTCATTAAGGTTCTATAGGTGTTTCTGATAATCTCGTCGGCTAGCAGCTGAGCTTCGTCAGGTTTTTCTTTAAGCATTTTCTTAAGACCTTTTAATGAATTATCTGTTTTTGCACGTTTTGTATGATCTGTTTGGACCTTATCGTCACGGTATATTAAATCGTCTCCGATGATGACTCCAACATAATCAAATTCTAGGCCCTGGCAGGTGTGAATGCACCCAATTTCATGAACAGAGTTTTCATCAATTGCCCAAGTTTCAGAATTGTTCAAGTTCCAGCTCATTCCAAAATTATGATCTGAAAGTACGATATCATGAAAACGCGAATTTGCTTTACCCTCTTTAATCCAGTCCCAGCAGTAACCTGCTACTAGGCGTGATTTGTTTTTTTGTTTATTTAGTTGCTGAATCTCTTGTCGTAATTCACTGGGATCAGAATAAACTCGAAAATCGTAATTAGAACCCATATGCTGATTATTTGCTGTTTCACGAATTTGCAATACGTCATCAAGCCAGCTAATGTATCCATCTGATCCATTACAGCGAAACTGTGAATCGAGCTTTAATCTTGTCACAGTAGCGCCCAACTCTTCTGAAAAATTCTCAATGGTTCCGATACTACCTATATCCTTTAAAGTAACCCTTTGCCTTTCATCGATAAAAAAGATCGATAGTTTGGAAGCATTCATGACTTCCTTGATTTGATTCTCACCTAGGTTACTAAACAAACCTGATTTTTCATTCAAGCGGTGAGCCTCATCTATAATCAAAACATCAAACTCATTTGCGGGAGCATTTATATAGCTTCCAGAGCCTTTGAATAAGTTATCAATATGACCTTTACGAAAATTTTGCTTTAACTTTGTTGCATATATATTTCTTGGCGCAGCATTCTTGGTCACATATTGAGAGACCATACTTCGATTTGTTGTCTCCACTAATAGATTAACGGCTAAAACAGACTTCCCTGTACCAGGTCCACCTTCAACTACTAAAACCTGTTTTGTATTTGTTCGAAGTGCTTCATTGGCTAGTTGAAGGGCGGTTTCATATACAACCTTTTGATCATCAATCATTATAAATTCTTGATTCCCTTGTAGCATACTACTAAGAGAATCTTGCAGAGACTTTGACGGGCGGATTCTACCATTTTCAATCTTATATAGGATCTCTTTATTATCACCGAATTTTATATACCGCTTGATAAAACTTCGTAAATTACCGGCATCTCCTTTTACAAAGACAGGGGCTTGTTCGATATAATAATCATAAATCGGGTCAGTTAAAGGATCGTTGTCACCTAAATTAAGATAGTTATGTAAATAAGCACATGGATAAAGACCCATATCCTCTTTCTGAGCGTTCTCATTGTAATCCTTAATCAATGCTGCATAAGACCAAGCCTGATACGACGGATGAGTGGTCTCAACCAACCCCTTATTCATCGCCGTTCTAACAATTGCCTCTTTCCCCTCAATCTTCTCAATACTTCCCCACTGCTTTAGTTCAACAATCACAACCGATTGACGAGAATCCTGATCAGAACCAGTAATGAGGAAATCCACCCTCCTAGAAGTGTGAGGAATCTTAAACTCAATCGCAACACCAGCATTATCCGGAATTTCTCGATCACTAAGCACCCGATACATATACTGCATCGAATTATCCCAAGACCGAACCTCCCGCTCATTAATTCGCCCAATCTTGTCAGTATAGTTATTACATATATTGTTCACTAGTTGATCCTCAAAAACATCCTTTAGGAATTCATCCTTAGTAGCTTCATAGACTATCATATTTTCACCGCTTTTGGGTTTTATCTTTATTATATAGGAAGTGGGTATTGGGATGGGAATTATTAGTGTGTTTGTCGGGATTGAATTGAAACATTATAAAAGGCACCTTCCAAATTTTTGGATGGTGCCTGGCACTTTTTATTGGCACTTTTTATTTTCATCTATAAAATCACCGTTATTGGCGAAGAGCCAAATTACTTTACTCAATTTAACATCCTACTATTAATCTGTGAATTTATATGGGGTATTCTGATGCATAAACCATCATTTTTTCCGTATCAATAATTAGGTTTGAAACACTTATAAAATCAAAACCTAGAATTCCATCAATATCCATTCCGTAATCCATATTTCCAATTTCAACTTGGAAATCCTCTTTGCAGATATCTCGGAATAATATTGAATTGAATCTCTTTACATAAACGTATTCAACACCGCCAACTCCTCTAATCGTATCTACCAAATCATTTTCTTCGGGGACAACTCCGATCTCGTCTACTACATTTGCATTAAATATAGTTCCAGCAGAGCCTGTATCTAATAATACCTTGTCCAAAATCAACTTTTTTCCACGAAAATGTACTTCCAGTTGAACAAAAGGAATTCCATATTGAATAGCAATCTTCATCTTCGGCCACGAATCCCTATATACCGTTCGCGCGCAACTAATTTTGGACGAGAGGTATGGAAAAAACAATATTCGCGTTGTGGTTGTTCTAGACGTAATTTATCATATCGGTGCATGGCTTCAATCGATTGTTCGAATCGATCAATTACTATTACTTCCTCAATATATCGATTACCTTCATTAGATTGTGCCTTTATAACCTCCAGGACCACCCATTCATTTGGAAATCGATCTTGTACTTCTGGCCAACGGATCTTTTCCCTCCGCTCAAATGTATTTATTACTATTATACCCAAAGTTCAAAGACAGGTAGTATTCACTACTCTATAGAGACCCTTTAAAACAGTTTAAATCTTTGTATTTAATTGTACCCCTGCCCAATTTTTTAGACTCTACTCATATCTTATTCTTCGATAGGAACTAAGACGTCACTAAATTCGAAATCATCTCCATAATTCTTGAACATTTCTTCCTTGTATTCTTCAAAAGGTAAATGAAAGTTTTTAGTTGGGCTACCAAACACTATTGTGAATTTTCCGTAGTGATGTATAACCAAATAGCTAGCCACTAGGTCAACATCATCCTTCGAATACTTTAGTTTATACTTTTCGATATCCTCATCCGTTGGAATACTATTTAGCAAATATTGCTTACGACTTCCATCTCTTTTAACTAATGAAAATACTCCATACCCCATCAGTTCGACTTCCTTATATTCAATACTATTGTTTTTCATTCCTTCCATAGTTTTGAGTAATTATATCCACACCTATTGCAGAAAATATATTTTTCATCGGTTTTGTAAAAAAAGTCTTCAACTGCAGAACGACCGCAGCAAGGACATTTTATTGCATAAAAAATAGAGGCCATTGAATCACCTTCCTATTAATGTTTTAAGTTTTTTGATAATGGATTTAGTAATGTTGAGGTTAACAAGAAGGTAATTGAAGAAAAGTAGAAAAGAAGTAGAAGATAGGAGTTGTAGTTATTTGTGTAAATAGCTAGCGATGTTCCAGAAGATCAAAAGAAGAGAATTAAGGCAGGGGTATGATTTTATTATAAGTAAGTGCTAAATATTGTCAAGTAATAACCGAAGTTCACTAGTCATATTAAAAGTGAGAGGCACCTTCCATATGGCACTAACTTCTAGAGTCTACACCCATGCCTGTCACACAACTAATAAAAAGCAGGGTTACCCCCGCTCTTTACTGATCCACTATTGACCCATCTACATGAAGTCGTGTGTTAATTTCTCTGCGTTGGAATGGATATTGAAATTCAATATCATCTATTAAATCAATTCCGATTCCGTTGCCTGTAGGTGTTTCGATAAATCCATTTGTTGCTCTCGGCACCCAAGTTACTGTATCGCTTTGTTTAAATGTGTTGGTAGCTGAATGCTCTGAGCTAGTGAATCGTTCTGTTGCCGATATCGTATCATGGTCTGGTAACTCCAAGATTGCTAGATTCTCTACAGATGCAGCAACTTGAATACACGCAGCAGTACTAATCGGACTTAAAGGATTGTGAGGTACGATTTTAACACCATTTGCTTCAGCAATGGCCGCAATTTTCCTTGCTCCTGTTATCCCACCACATATACAAACACTCGTTCTTGCGTATGACATCGCATTTCGAGATAACAACATTTGAAACTCTTGAATCGTATGAATTCGTTCACCCGTTGCAATCGGGACAGTTGTTTTGTTAGCAATCAGTGCCATTGAATCAAAGTTATCTGGTGTGGTTGGATCTTCTAAGAAAAATGGATGATATTTTTCGACACCTTGAGCAAAGGCAATTGCCTCACCTGGCGTCATGCGACGATGAAGTTCCAAACATAAGTCTAAATCATCACCTACTGCTTCACGAATCATTCGTACTCGATCAACTGCCTCATTAATCATTTTTGCATATGGCATAAAGTAAGGCTTACTTCTAGGTTCATCTAAAAACGGTGATAAATGACCTACAGCTGTATAACCTAATTCCTTTGCTTTCACACAGCTCGCAATTAATTCATCTGTTGTTTCACCACTTACATGATAATACGTTCTAATTTTATCTCTTGTCTTTCCACCAAGTAATGTATAAGTAGGCACATCAAACCGTTTACCAGCAATGTCCCAAAGTGCAATATCGATAGCACTAATTGCACCCATAATCGCTGCTCCTCTAAAATGAAAGGAGCGGTACATGTATTGCCAATGGTGTTCAATTCGTAGAGGATCTTTACCAATTAAATAACCTTTAAACGTATTTATAGCTTCTCTTGATGCATCAAGAAACCCCCATGCTCCCGATTCCCCAATTCCTGTAATCCCTTCATCAGTATAGATTTTTACATACAAAAAGCGATTCACACCGATTACTTTCACATCCGTTATCTTCATGGGTCCTCCTATTTTTTCATCGATTTTATTAGACGAAATAATTGATTTGCTGTTACTCGCAGGTTATTACACGTTACTTGTTTATTCATGGCCTGTTCTAAAGACATTGGTGTACTAATGATTGAAAAATATGAAATTACGCCTTGTTCGTTCAATGAGCTGGGGCCAACAGGCACACTGCCAGCTAATGCAATGACAGGCACATTGTATTTAAGGGCAAGCCGTGCGACACCGAGTGGTGCTTTTCCCATAGATGTTTGTTGATCAATCTTGCCCTCACCCGTAATTACTATATCCTTTCCTTGTAAGTGCTTTTCCATTTCAATAATATCTAAAACGAGGTCTATACCTGACTGTAGGCTAGCATTTAAAAATCCTACAAACGCTGCACCTAATCCTCCTGCTGCTCCAGCACCTTGAATGTTATGAATATCTAGATTCAACTGCTGCATGGCAACCTCGGCATAATGCTTTAATCCGTTATCGAGTTCAACAATCATTTCCACTGTCGCGCCTTTCTGAGCTCCATATATAGAAGCAGCCCCATTCGGACCGTACAAAGGATTATTTACATCACACGCTACACGGAAGGAGCAGTTTTTCAATTCTGGATGTATTTGAGTGAACTCAACTTGATGAAGGTTAATTAATGATCCTCCACCTAACCCAAGATGTTCATGATTTCCATCTAAAAATAGAAATCCTAATGCTTGAAGCATCCCAATTCCCCCGTCATTCGTTGCACTTCCGCCAAGACCGATGACAAATTCTCTGCACCCTTTTTCTATTGCGTCTAGGATCAATTCACCTACACCGAATGTTGTTGTCACAGATGGATTTCGTTCATCTATTGGTACGAGAGGCAAACCACACGCTTCTGCCACTTCAATGACCGCCGTATTTCCATCAATTATTCCGTATGAAGCATCGACCTTATTACCTAGTGGACCAGTTACCATCTTGCGGATTAACTCTCCACCTCGAGCGGCAACTAATGCTTCCACCGTTCCTTCTCCTCCGTCCGCTAACGGTAAAATCATAATTTCGGAATCTTTATACACATCATAAATCCCTTCTGAAATTGCTTTACTAGCTTCATTAGAGGAAACACTTCCTTTAAAGGAATCGATTGCAATCAAAACGTTCACTTTTTGCAGCACCTCCTATAAAAAAATGAAAGACTCGAATCTATGAATATAAGATTCGAGCTCATATGATTACTTCTTTTTCTATAATAAGAACGAAGCAAGAACAGATAATAGAATTAACATGAATGCTCCACCGATTCGTGAAGAGATTTGTAGAAACGGCATTAAGCCCATTCTTCCACTCGCACTTAATACCGCTACGTCACCAGATCCACCCATGTCTGCCATTCCAAGACCTGCAGCAATCGATGACTCAACAAAGTAGAATCCGACAAGTAACCCTACTAAACCAGCACCAAGTGCCGCCATAATAACCGTTAACAGAGTTAAGCTTATATAGCTAGGATTCATAACTATTTCTAATACACTATTAAAATCAATCATACCTGCGCTAATTGTAACTAATATCGCTGGAACCCATGCCATGGAGATAAAGTCATACCAGTCTTCAGAAGCCTTTTCTACACTATCAGGTAATAATTTAAATAGCTTTAAGGACGCTGCAGCTAGTATAACCCATACATATGAATGAAGTGCAGGGACTAACTCGTTTGCAATCTGACCAAAAACAAAGATACCAGAAGCTAGAAGTAACCCAATTGCAATATTTGATAGTGAAGATGGAATTAAACCTTGCTTTTTATCTTCAGAAGCCGCCTTAGGCTTTGACGTATCTGATCTTAAAATTTTCCCATCACCAGAAAAGTTATTAAATAATGGTTTCTTTCTCTTACCTAGACCATTCATCAAACCTGCTAGAATAATACAGATCATATTCCCTACCATTACAGCTGGTGCAAGCTTCGCTAAGTAATCTCCAGCGTCACCACCAGAAGTAGATGCATAGATTTCAGACAATGGGACAGCACCTGCTGCCATACCTCCACCCATGATCGGTCCTACAACGAAGAAAATCGTTTCTGAAAAACCAAAACCAATTAAGTGACCAACTAATCCACCCACTAATAAAGCGCTTGCAACTCCACCTAAGAGAGGAATGAAAAATCGTATTCCTGTCTTCATCAACATATCACGGTCCATGCTAAGCAGACTACCTACGATAATACCTGTTACGGCAACTTCAGCAAAGCCCATTTCGTTGTAAAAATTATCAGCTAATGCACCAAAGCTTTCAGGAAGGAAGCCCCAATACAAGAACAACGCCGGTATTAAAATACAAAGTAACGGTCCTCCACCGAATGTGTTAAAGACAGGTATCTTATCCCCAATCCAGGATAACAAACCACCTAGCACCATCGTAACAGCAAAGCCGCTTGCAATATTACTTGGTAGCAATTCAAAGTACATTCCAATTATTACGATTAATGCAATACCGAGGAAAATGGGTACCTGCAAACCTAATATCTTCTGATCTTTTAAACTGACTTTCGTTACTCCAAGATTTGTTTCTGTTTGACTATTCATCCAACTCACCTCTTATTTAAATTTGAAAACCATTTTGCCCCTAAAGCGCTTTCAAAATCATTTAAATAATAATGTTAAGTTACTTTTGTCCACTGTTTAACCAATGACTAGAGGTAGTTTAACTATGATGAATATTGTACAAATGGATTAAAGAATCTCGATATTATTACTTTCTACTAATTTACCTTTCTTGTCTACTTCTTTCAGTCTAGTAATAATCTCATCTGTTACTTCTTTCGTTGTATGCTTACCACCAATATCTGGTGTTAAGAAACCTTCGTTTGTTATACTTTCGATTACTTCAAGTAGCGTTGTTCCAAGCTCCTGCTCTCCAAAATAATCTAACATCATCTTCGCTGTCCAAATTTGGCCAATTGGATTTGCTATACCTTTTCCAATAATATCTGGTGCAGAACCGTGTACTGGTTCAAACATAGATGGGTACTTACCGTTTACGTTAATATTGGCTGCTGGCGCAATTCCGATGCTTCCCATAATGGCTGCACCTAAGTCTGTTAAAATATCACCGAATAAGTTACTTGCCACAACGACATCAAAACGTTCAGGCTGTGTAACGAAAAACGCGGACAACGCATCGATGTGCTGTGAGTCATTTGTAATTTCAGGATAGTCGCTTGCAACATCTTTAAACACGCTGTCCCAAAATGGCATCGAGTACACAATTCCGTTCGACTTTGTTGCACTTGTTACATGCTTTCTACGAGTCTTGGCTAATTCAAATGCAAATCGCATTGCTCTCTCTGTCCCTTTTCTTGAGAAAACAGCATTTTGGATGGCTAGTTCATCCTCGCCCTGGTAAATATTCCCACCAATCGTACTATATTCCCCTTCACTATTTTCACGAACAACAATGAGGTCAAAGTTCTTTGGGTTTAAAAGTGGAGAACGTACACCTTTTAATACTTTTGCTGGTCGGATATTAATGACTTGCTCAAATTCACGACGTATCTTAATCAGTAGACCCCATAATGAGATGTGATCTGGCACAAGCTTTAAGTTACCTACAGCTCCAAGGAAAATACTATCGAAATCTTTCAATCTCTCAAGACCATCCTCTGGCATCATCGTTCCATTCTCTAAATAATACTCACAGCTCCAAGGGAACTCCGTAAAATTAAATTGCAGACCACCATGAAGTTCAGCAATAACCTTTAATACCTCTGTTGCAGCCGGAACAACTTCTCTCCCTATTCCATCTCCTGGTATATTTGCGATTTTTAATGTTTTCAATTCTGGCTCTCACCCCATAATGTTAGTATGTAATGTCACTTTAGTATCCGGTCGACCGGATACTAATTTAATCATAAATGATACTTTTCCACTGCGCAATACATTTTTTTAAAATTTTCAATCAATTTATTTGAAATAAAAAAACACTCCATTTTTCTCGTCGGAGTGTTTAATATTACGAAGTTAATTTTTTATTTAAATAAGACGTTAAGTTATCTAAATCTAGTTGTAGGTGATTGACCATCGCTTCAGATGCTTTATTTGCGTCTCTTTTCTTTATCAACTCAAAGATTTCTCGATGTTGCTGCAGAATGGCTTCAGCACGGGATTCACCCTTGAAGTTCATAATACGGAAAAAATACATAAGGGATCGTAGTTCTGATAGTTGCTTTTCGAGACGGCTATTTTGCGTAAACTCAATAATCATACTATGAAAAGTTTCATTAAGCTTGATAATCCTCTTCGGTTCTAACTTCTCTTCAATCGCCTTTTCTGTATCGTAAAGTAACCGTTCAATCTTCGCAATTTCTTCATCGGTTGCGATTTTAGTTGTTAATCCAACTGCGAAAGATTCAAGTGCTTTTCTACAAAAGTAAATTTCCTCAACATCTTTGAGCGTAGGCTTATATACAATTACCCTCGACTTATCATCCAATATGACAAGACCCTCTCGTTCTAGCATTCGAATCGCTTCGCGAATCGGGCTTTTACTTACATTAAATTCCTTTGCTAACTGGTTTTCTACAATACGTTCACCAGGCTGAAAAACCCCATCAAAAATCATATTTTTAATTGAATGATAAAACTGTTCATAATAAGGTACTGGCTTGTTAACCGTAAAATAATCCATACTACCATCCTTTTCTAATAAAACACGTATGCTCTTTCACTATTTTAAAATAGGTTACTTGGAAAAATCTAGTTTTATTTCAACCTTTTGGTTTACCATCACTTGTTATAGGGCTCACCATTATTTAGCTAAATGAGGTTTTATTATGAATGTATTGCTTCTGAACTTCCGACTTCCAATTCTAATTCCAATTCATCACTAGCTTCATTTCCTATTTTGGTAATGCCGTTTTCAATTAGAAATCTCAATCTAGGTTCAATTACCCTGTATTTTTTTGTAGATGAACCTAGATTGTCAGTTTCTGTAATTAACGCATACTCCCTAATTATTTTTATATCACTACTTGTTTTCTGAGTAGAAATTTTATACTCAGCCACCCAATCTTTCACTTCAAATTCTAATTTTTTTAATCGTAAGATTTTATTAATAACTGTGATAATGTAATCTTTTCTACTCGCCTTTCCTGGATATAAAGATGGATAATCAAAGTTTGTTATAAAATGATTATATCCTTTGGATAAAGCTAAAGAATTAAAATATTTAACTTCACTATCTATGATAGCTTGTTCATCATAAACTCTGGATAGTAGCATTATTAAATGTCTAGGAGATTTATAAGCTAAGTTTATTACTTTTGTTATTTCCACTGGACTTTTAATAATATCAGAAATGGTAACTTGTTCATTTGAAAAGTACCCTAAACGTTTTTCAACAATATTTTTAAGTTCCTCATCTGTCCATGTAATATCAATAGGTTTAAACTTATCAAATCTCACGCCAGTATTGTTTAAAGAATTTTTAACCTTGCTCCAGATTACAAATACAAATGCAATATCCTCTATATGAAGAAGGTTTGTATCTAAAGTTATGTCTTTTATAAATTCTGTAATATTAGAGATATTACCACTTAGACTAGGATACTCATCAATTTTATCGAAAAAGACTGCAACTTTTTTAAAATCACATTTTTTTGAAATAGAAAGCATATCTTCTAGAAACTCTTTGCATTTTTTTATATCAGCAACATCAAGAATATTGGATTTTTTTCCGACTCCCGATAGTTCAAACTCCGGTATATATTTTTTATAAAACTCTTCACTCAAACCACTTCCATAACCTAAGGACTTTCTAACCGTATCACTAATAGTTTCAGAAGTAGCTGATAGTACTATATTTACAGGTTTTGAAAAGAATATGTTATAAACAGATTTTAGGAAATTAGATTTTTTATATTTAGTTGTATTATTATATATCCTCTCAAGTTCAGACTGGCTAAGTGTATCGAAGAACTCACTAATAAAAAATGCAAGTTTCTCTTTTTCATATTTTGTTAGTTTCTTAATAGTAGATTTATCAGTAAAAGTAAGTATGCTGAGAAAATTCACTAGCTGTTTAATCACTTCAATTAAAAAATCTTTTTCATTATTTTCTAAATTAAAATTGTCGAATCTATCTATTAGGAGAGTTAAAACATTTTCATTTTCAAGCTCTTCTTTAAGGCGAAACATAAGTGCAGATTTCCCAATCCCTCTTTCCCCCACAATAAATCTTGTTCTACCTTCTTTAATATCTGTTAGAATAGTTTGGAAGTATTTTGGATTTTGAAATATATCATTTAAATAATCCCGTTCTTCTTCTGCTGAAAATCTAGAAAAGGGATTATCATTAAAACCCAAGTTTCTGTATAGTTCATTCATTTAATCAACCCCGCACTCTTTTTACCTTGATTTTACCAATATTAGTAAAATAAAGTATATCCAAGATTATTCATGAAGTAGATTCTCTTCCGAGAATTAACCATAAACTTATAAGAAAACTGCTGAACCTAAGTTATTTTGTAGTTTTCTTTTTATTTTGCCCTCTTTTTCTCAGCCATTGAACGAATCGTTCCAATGAAAAACCTTCAGGAGCGAAAAGTGGACAGACTAATCCCTTGGGTTTATGCTAAATTTTTAAAATATTGTTAATCATTATATGTTTCCCAGAATACATCTTTGTATAGGCAACTACTGCATAATTTGAACGTCTTGTCTTATAGTTTTCATACCCGAGAACGGCTTTTATACAAATCACCTGTTAACCCGTCAAATAGAAATAAAGGGTGGTAGCCCATAGACTGATAATGTGCATTAAAAGCAGTATCCTCCTGATTTCCTGTTGTCTCAAAATTAGCAGAATCAATATCGAAGATATAACCTCGACTTGGTTTTATCAGTTATACTCGATCAAATAAGCACTGAATGGTCTGTTGAAATTGACCAACTGTTCCATCTTCTACCTTTGAATTCAAAGGTGAAATAGTGGGTTGTGAAGCTAAACTATCTTTTGGAAAAACCTGAAGCATTGTGGGTTCGACTTGAAGATCGTCAGTTGAATTGTCCGTATGGTAGCCCGCGAGATGTTGGTACACTTTCTGCATAATAACATCATGGTTGGAGTGTGTATTGATGTTTTGTTTAACAGTTTCGGTTATGCCTAGTTTTTCGTCAAACTCTTTGTATTGAAGCAAACCAAAATCAGACGAAAGATCTCCACCTTCAAAATTGACCTTCACTCCTTTGTTGAAAAATATGTTCTTTTCTTGTAAACTCTTCATATAGAATTCCTTCCTCTTTCTAGTTTTATTGTGGTATTAAAACATATCAAAGATAGGGATTTCTTTTCATTTATTTTCACTTAATAAGTGAAAATAAAAAAGCGAGAGTTCCTTAGTGTGATAAGGAATTCTCGCTTTTTTGTATTTCTATATGAATAATCTAGGGTCTAGGTATATTTAAATAAGGGATTAATATACTTCCTTTTAAAATATG
>NZ_JBMERO010000032.1:0-38076 GCF_049310945.1 Bacillus sp. DJP31
ATTGGATTTTCAAGGTGAGAAACTTAAGTAAGTATTCCTGTTATTCTATGACTCTCTTTTTTTATTTTTTATTTGGATTTTGCTTCTAATGGACAGTTCTTACAATTTCCTTCTCCGCATTGAGCACAAGGTAAAAGTTCTTCTTTGCATGACATTTATGTGGAACAAATATCATTGGTAATTCTACCTCGTTATCACAATGCGGATACCATTTTGTTAAGGTTTGTCTTCTTCAAAATCTATAATAACACCAACTAGAAGGGTGTTTACTTCAATAAGAGTAAAGCATGCTCTTGATCAACTAACGACGAAGGCTAACTTAAAAAGTTAATATTACTTAATTAAACCGAATATTGTAGTAAAAGCCTTACTTTATAAAAAAGTAAGGCTTTTACATCATTTATTTTACAAGATATTACTGGGGATAGAGATATAACTAATTTTAATAGAATTAATATATGGAGAGTGTTAACTAATGGTAATGTTTTTGTTTATTTTTATTTATTTCATACCAATTTCAGCTATTATTTTCTGTCCTAATCTTGTCGGGATTTTAAAGAAAATACTGATTATCCAACTAGCTCAGAATAATAGTCGTAACCTATTTGTTGGTGTTTTTCCTTTTTAAAATAAGAGTTTTGTAAAATGTCTTTGTTTATTAAAAATTCGAAGTTCGTTTCTCAATAAAGACAAATCTTTCTTTAGACAGCTTGTGACTGTGGATTTTTTCTTGTTCTTTGCTCCTTTTTTTGTTGACCTTTTTCCTACGAATTTCAGTAGAGTTTATATACTCGTGAATCGAGTTTGTAATCATATTAAACGATAACACAGTTAGAGCGAAGAATAGTAAGGGCGAATAAACCTCCCAGGGCGTAATACTTAACCCTCTGAAATGCTTCCCAATTTCTCCAGCCCACTCATTTGATAGAGAAAAGGGTTGGCTTTCTCCATCAAACACCTCTACCATTACATACCCACCTAGGAAAAGGAACAGGAAGCCAAGATGGACGAGAAGGATCAATACTTCAACAGTGCGTTGTGAAAACTGCAACAAAAGTCGAGGTACCATAAAGGGAATAATATGTTTTTTATAGAGTCGTAAGCCGTGAGCTCCAAGTGTTTTAGAGGCGGTTATATACTCTTCATTTAACACCTTTTGAATATCCTTCGTAAACAAAATCACGAGTTGTGGAATCCCGATTAGAGTCAAAATGATAATTTGTAAGCTGAGAAGCTTAAGAAAATTTTCTGATGCCACGTTTGGATCTAGATAGAATTGTAAGGGTGCTAGCAGCATAAAGGCAATAATCGATGCGGGCAAATATAAACTAGATTCTACAATCCCCTCTAGTCCACGTTGCAAAAGCTTGGGTAGACGCGAGTAAAAGATTGATAGAATAAAAGATAGTAAAACCTGTAACGTGCTTATGATCAATGCCGTAATGATGGTGTATTTAGCACCTTCAATGATCTTTGCTAGAAGTGGCACACCAGCTCGGTCTGTTCCAAAAGGAGGGTACTCACTTGGGCTAAAAGGAGAGGAGCCAATAATCGTTCCTTCCTTATCAAAGATGAAACGGTTTGGAAAAACTTTGTCACCAAAGAGAGGCTCATATAATAGACTTGTCAAAAGCAAGGTGAATAAAAATAAAAAGGCAATCACAAATTTAGGCTTTTTCAAGAAAAACTGTATCATATTGCATCCCTTCTTTCTCCAATGAATTGAAGAACATACCGTTCTGTTGAGGAAAAGAAAAGGAAAAACGGTGTGAAGATTAGGAGTGCAGTAATAATGAATTCTGCTGCTCTTGCTACAATGAGGAACTGAAGAGCACCGTTCATATTAAATACAACCTCAATTAAAAACAAGTTCGATAGCATAAAAGAAAAGACGATCTTAGAACGATAGAAAAGGCTATATAGAACATTTCGGAATGTATGAACCAAGAGGATTCTCAAGTTTGACAGACCTTTTACCTTTGCTAAGTCGATATATAGCTTAGATTGCTCCTCACCTATTAAAAAGAGAATCGTTCTAAATAATAAAAAAGTCGGGATAATGGATAAACATACGATCGGTAATAAGTAGATGTCATTTTCAAAAACAGCTACCTGTGCAACTAAAACTTTAGTCTTTTGAAAAATGTAAATAACGAGTAGCTGAAGACTAACTACAATAAAAACGTCTGGAAGAGATTCGATAAGTGAAGAAATAGAAATAAGTAGTTTTTTTATTGTCTTTGGAACTACCTGAAAAATAATCATAAAAATAGTTGAAGCTATAACGGCAATCGCAATGGAACTTGCAAAAATGCTCATTGAGTACAGATAACGATCCCAAAGCATCGGAAACAATGGATACGATTTTTGTTCACCTTGAAAAGTCCACAGCTCTGGATGAAAGAGGTTGACTACATTATTGTAAATTGCTTCAATATATGGAATAACGAAAAAGCCTATCTGCTCAGGTTGGAATAGGAGTGCTGGAAATGCACTAATCATAATGATTCCAACAACTGAAAGAACGAAATGCATGAAAAACTTCATTTAAAAGCTCACTCCTTAAGATTGTATTATGTAAGTAGATAGTTTATTTCCCTAATATTTCCATTCTATTACTCTATCATAGATAACTGCCCCCAATTTGTCTAACCATTCAGAAAAATAGACAATGCCTATATAGGAAAATACAAACAAATAAAGATAAACATACTTCATCAAAAATCAAGAAAATACGACAAAAACTAAATATTTTCATATCCAACTCGGGATTAAAAATGATAAAATGATTGTGGCTTTAAAACTTATAGATATGAGATGCTGTACGGATTGCCATAGAGGCAATGAATGCGGTTTCAGGAGGGTACTAAATGGAACAGCTTATGAAGAACTTTTTCTTATTTTTATCCAAGAATAAATTTTTTACAAAACTAGCTAAAAAATACGGTTTGCAATTTGGTGCAGCAAGATTTGTTGCTGGGGAAACGATTGATTTAGCCGTGAACGTTATAAAAGATTTGAATAAAAAAGACCTAGCAGTCACGATCGATTATCTAGGAGAATTTGTCGATAAGGAAGAAGAAGCAAATGAAATGGCGGACAATTCTATTGAAGCCATTAAAGCCATTGGACGTGAAAAACTTAATTCACAGCTTTCACTCAAAATGACGTCTATGGGTTTAGATATTTCTGATGAAGTCGTGTTAAGAAACATGCGTCGTATTCTTGCTGCAGCTAAAGAAAATGGAGTATTCGTCACAATAGATATGGAAGACTATTCACGTTGTGGGAAAACGATTGATATTTTCAAGCTGCTAAGAAGCGAGTATGATAATATCGGAACAGTGCTGCAAGCCTATCTATACAGAGTAGCTGACGATGTTGCGGATTTAAATCAATTTAAACCAAACCTTCGTCTTGTAAAGGGTGCTTACAAAGAATCACCAGATGTAGCATTCCCGTTGAAAAAAGACGTAGATGATAACTTCAAGAAAATCATAAAAATGCACTTGGAAAGTGGGAATTACACAGCTGTTGCGACTCATGATGATCACATGATCGACTACACGAAGAAGCTTGTAAAAGGATTGAACATACCCAATAGCCAATTCGAATTCCAAATGCTCTATGGAATTAGACCTGAAAGACAGCTAGAGTTAGTTAAAGAAGGATATACAGTTCGAGTGTATGTACCATACGGAACAGACTGGTATGGATATTTTATGAGAAGATTAGCAGAAAGACCAGCAAACGTAGCCTTTGTATTAAAGGGAATGTTAAAGAAATAATAGATTCTATTTAGGCCGCCGAGCGTTGTTTCGGTGGTTTTTTTGTTGTAACACCAGAATTTATATGTTGAGCCTATTTTGCAAAAGGATGAAAATATACGTATGGAACAGAATATTTTAAGACATATTTTTTTTGATAAACATAATAATTGGGAGCAGGTTGTGGAGAAACATAAAAAGAATCTTCGACCTAAAGTGTTGAAAGAAGTAGAAAAAATTCGAGGATGTGGAAACCCGAGAAATGGGTTAAATTGTTTGTTTGTGAAGGGGGTAATGACGTAAGGAGAGTGCCCTACCGATGTAAAGGGAGATTTTGTACACCCTTTAGTTGTGGTGAAACGGAAGAGTGGGGACGTGTTCAGTTTTATGTCCATTAGCTTTTATAATAACGCCTTCTTCAACAAGGCTATTTACAATTCTACTAACCTATAGGAGAACTCGTACCTAATCGATCAGCTATTTAATACACCCCACCTTTTTATAAGATGGGGATTATTTGGAGCTTTAAATATCTTCATTTTACTTCAGACTTCCGATAGCTACCATTATTTTAACTAACGAACCTTAAAATTTATTTAGAACCAGTATGATATGGTTAAAACTAAACCGATACCTCCAAATAATAAAAATAAATACCCGAGAATAAATGTATTTCTATTTTTATTTTTACTAATAAAAGCATAATACAAGCCAGAAAAAATTATAAAAATGGTTAATGTGAGAATCAAAACATTAAATAGTATCATTGTTGTTTGTATTCACCTCACAATTATTTTAAAGTCTAAAATAGTAAATTCTCGCTGAATTTGCATGTTGGGCAAGTTTAACCAAAGATTCTAAAGCAATTTCATATGCACCTAGTGCAGCCAATCCTGCTGTTAGAGTACCCGCACCAGCTGTTGGAATAGAGAGAATAAATGACAAGTATGATAAACCTATTGCTGAAAGAGTAGAACCAAATAATTTCCATTCTAAATAATCAATTGTGTCTACATTTTTTTGAAAATCACTTAAATTAGAACTATTCAAACTACTTCTAGTAACATTTTTGTACCAATAATTAACTAAGGAATCATCTTTTGGTCTTCTTAATTGCCATTTCTCTGGAGAACTATGAGTTATAGTATATTCATAATTAATAAAAGTATTTTGTCTAGTAGTGGCAGCAATTAAACCTAGAAAATCTGAACATTAATATCACTTCCTAA
Source organism: Bacillus sp. DJP31 (assembly GCF_049310945.1). Taxonomy (NCBI): domain Bacteria; kingdom Bacillati; phylum Bacillota; class Bacilli; order Caryophanales; family Bacillaceae; genus Bacillus; species Bacillus sp. DJP31. The sequence goes on from NZ_JBMERO010000032.1 coordinate 4,997, forward strand.
ATTATTAATTAACCAATATTAAAGTTATTCGACCGATGTATATTTATTCCAATCAACTGAGAGTAAAGGACAATTTTTATTTCGATTACATTTGTTATGAAAATTAATTACACATCAACACAATACCTGAACGAGAAAATAAGATTTGGACAAATAGAAAAAGATACTAACCACACACCTTCGGTATCCCCCCTTATAGACAAGGTTTTGGTTACCTTTATGGTAACCTCTTAGCCTTTAGGGCAAATAACGAAAAATATATAAAATAAAGTGACGAAAAACTAAGGCTGAATAGCTATTAATATATAGAGTTAGATAGTCCAAGCTTATAAAAGTTAACTAATCCCTTGATATTACTGGTTTTTTTGTTATTCCGTAGTAATGAGAAATCATTACTACGAAATAACAAAAAAAAGAGCCTGAATTAGACTCTTTTAAGATAATTTTACAGGTAAAAAGCATTTGAATATAGGATGAACGACGTAATTGAAAGTAGAGGTAGATTATTGACTCAGCAGCTGAAACAAACTTTTGAAGCTTAATTCACATTATACAATATTTTTTTGCGCTAAGAAATTATATGATAAAAAAAGATATTATTGATATTATCAATTTTCTCCCATATTTATGTAACCTTCCAGATGCAACTTCGTCTATGTTAAAAAGGAGGATGGAATATGAATAAATATGTTCTTATAGCAATAGGTGCATTTCTCATTGTCGTTGCTTTCACCTTTCAGTACTACGTGGTCTATGGTGGGAAGCCGACTGTGGTTAGTACATGGGAAAGCAGTGGAGATAAGCAATTGGTGTTAACAGATAAGGTATGGGAAATCGAATTTTCAGAAGAAATGGATGAGAATTCGGTTGCGTCAGACTCGGTTTTTGTGACGAATGCTAAGGGGGAGAAGGTCGACCTTTCCATTCAATTACGTAGTGATAAGAAGGCAATCATAATCAATCCACCAAAAGACGGTTATAGCACAGACTCTAATTTCTATACCTTGCACGTAGAAGAAGATCTTAAATCAGTGACTGGGCAGCCAATACGAGCAAGTAAAACCCTAACATTTTCTGTATCAGAGGATCTACCTGTTATTGGAAATGAGAAGAACTTACAAGCTTTTTTCCAAGAACTGATCAATAGAGAGAAAAAGATGATGAAAGAAGAATCTAAGTTCGGCTGGGGCGGTGAAGCAACAGAGGAATCATCAATGAGTGAGACCACCTCAATGGATAAGAGTAGTTCGGAATCACCAGCCTCTGGTGGGGATTTTACGGATACAAATGTACAGGTACAGGGTGTGGACGAAGCGGATATTGTCAAAACAGATGGAACTTACATCTATCAAGTGATTGACCGACAATTGAAGATTACGAAAGCATTTCCAACAGCAAACATGGAGACAGTTGCAACGGTACCATATAACAATTTTGACCCGTTTCAGTTATTTGTTGATGGTGACAAGCTTGTTGTCATTGGAAGCTCTTATCAAGAACAGAGCTATGAATCAGAGAAAACTAGCGATATGAAGATGATGATGCCGATTTATCAGCAGACGAAAATTGTCGTTTACGATATAACGGATCGTACAAATCCTAAGGAAGTAAAATCTGTAGAAGTGGAAGGTTCCTATGTAACATCAAGGAAGATAGATTCTACTATATATTTCTTAAATAGCCATTATCCTGATTATTGGATACTGGAAAGAGAAAAAGATGTGGACTTGCGACCTAAATACAAGGACACCGCTGTATCAAAAGAGTCCCAGTTTATCGATTACAAGGATATCCGATATATTCCGGAATCTAAAGAAGCGAATTATTCAATCATGACATCATTTGATATCGAACAACCTGAAAAAGAAGTGACCATTTCAACCTATCTTGGAAGTGGGAATGACGTCTATATGACGAAAGAGAATCTATACATGGCTGTGGCGAAGTACGCTGATATTGAAAGCGATGAAAAAGCTACAACATTTAGGGAGTTTCCTGCTTTTTCAGTAAATACTGAGGTATTTAAGTTTGCGGTGAACGGTTTAAATGTAGACTTCTTAGCTTCAGGTACGGTACAGGGTCGGATATTGAATCAATTTTCAATGGATGAATATGAGGGATACTTCCGAATTGCCACAACAGAAGGGGATACGTGGAATGAGCAATCACCTTCTAGTAACAGTTTATATGTGCTAGATCAAGAAATGAAGCAAGTAGGTAGTGTTGAGGATCTAGCTCGTGGTGAGAGAATTTACTCCGTACGATTTATGGGTGAAAAGGCCTATGTCGTCACATTTAAAGAAGTGGATCCGCTTTTCGTCATCGATGTGAGCAATCCAACAAAGCCTACTGTTCTTGGGGAGTTGAAGATCCCGGGCTTTAGTAATTATTTGCACCCGTATGATGAGAACCATTTAATTGGATTTGGGCAAAATACGAAGCTAGTTACCATGCAGGGGGAGAAGGAACCAAGAGTGTTAACAGACGGTGTCAAGATATCTATGTTTGACGTCACAGATCCGCTTAATCCGAAGGAGAAATTCTCCGAGATTATTGGTGGAAGAGGTACGTATTCACCCCTGAACTATGATCATAAAGCGTTGCTGTTTAATAGAGAAAAAAATATATTTGCCTTCCCAATCTCAATCTATAAAGAAAAAGCCGGAAGTGAATTTGAGCAAGTTTTCGAATTCCAAGGAGCCCTTGCCTACAGCATCGACCTTGAACGTGGCTTCAAGCTAGAAGAGCAAATAACCCACGAAAAGCAAAACGTCATGTATGAAGACTGGGAAAACCAAATCATGAGAGTCCTAAACATCAACGACCATCTATACGCCGTATCACCCAAGAAAATCACATCACATAAGATCGATTGGTAACAAATTTGAACAAGATGACTTTAACCCTTTAAAGCATCGGGGGCCAGGCCCCCGATGCTTTAAAGTACTAAAATGTTAGTACTCTTATTTGTAACCTACTGTGGGTTACATGTTTTGTTTTTTGTATTGGTTGTTGCTGCTTTGGGTTTTGCCACTACCGTTGTCGTTTTCGACGGTTGGGCCTGCATTACCTTTGACACTCGCTGCACTTACACCTCGTGTTGATGGATCTTTTTTTAGTTTTGCCATTGTTGTTATCACCTCCATTAATAGGGTTTCCAAGCACGGTCAAAAGATGACATCTTAAAGTGAAAATGATCTTCGTTTATATATTGCGAAAATTTCTAATATAGATTATAGTGAATGTAGAAGAGCTGTATATTTTTTTGATTAAAAAATGAATGAGGATTCATTCAACAATCGAAAGGGGAGAGTAAGCTTGAGTCGAAGCATTCGAAAAGTAGCTGTTTTAGGATCAGGAGTCATGGGTTCTGGTATTGCTGCACACTTAGCCAACATTGGAATTCCTTCTATATTATTGGATATTGTACCTAGAGATGTGACTGAAGACGAAAAAAAGAAAGGGCTTACACTTGAGGATAAGATTGTTCGTAATCGTCTTAGCCAAACAGCCATTCAAAAGCTGTTAAAGCAAAAGCCTGCACCTTTAGCAACAAAAGAAAACCTCTCTCTCATTGAAGCAGGAAACTTGGAAGATGATTTGGAGCGTCTGAGTGACGTCGATTGGATTATTGAAGTCGTCGTTGAGAATTTAAATATAAAGAAACAAGTTTTTGCTCGTATAGATGAAGTGAGAAAGTTAGGAAGCATCATCAGTTCAAATACTTCTGGTATTTCGATTGAAGCGATGGCTGAAGGGCGTTCTGAGGATTTCCGTAAACACTTCTTAGGAACACACTTCTTTAATCCACCACGTTACTTAAAGCTACTTGAGGTCATTCCAACGAAAGATACAGATCCCGAAGTGTTGTCGTTTATGAAAACCTTTGGTGAAGATATCTTAGGAAAAGGCGTAGTAGAAGCGAAGGATACTCCAAACTTTATTGCCAACAGAATCGGAACTTATGGTCTCCTTGTAACGGTTCGTGAAATGGTAAAGGGTGGTTACAGTGTTGGTGAAGTAGATTCTGTAACAGGTCCATTAATCGGAAGACCAAAAAGTGCAACCTTCCGTACATTGGATGTCGTTGGTTTAGATACGTTTGCCCATGTTGCAAACAACGTATATGACCAAGTTGAAGGGGCAGAAAAAGAAGTGTTTGAAGTGCCAACCTTTATGAAGTCGATGCTTGAAAAAGGATGGCTGGGTAGTAAGTCTGGTCAAGGTTTCTTCCTTAAACAAGGAAAAGAAATACTTGAGCTTAACCCTGAAACACTAGAGTATGAGCCAAGAAAAAAACTAATGGCAGCTTCTATTGAAATGAGTAAGCAAGCAAAAGGTGCTGATAAGCTAAAAGCCCTTGTGTATGCAGATGACCGTGCTGGAAAGCTTTTATGGAATATTATTAGTCCCGCACTTATTTACTCTGCTGAACTAAAAGGTATCATTGCAGACGATATCGTAGCGATTGACCAAGCTATGAAATGGGGCTTCGGTTGGGAGCAGGGGCCGTTTGAGCTTTGGGATGCGATTGGACTAGAAAACTCAGTTAAGAAAATGACATTAGAAGGCTTGCAGGTACCGGGTTGGGTTCTAGAATTACTTCAATCAGGTCAGACATCTTTTTATAAAAAAGAAGATGGAAAGCAGTTGTTTTTTACTAATGGATCATTCGAATCTAAAGAAGTAAATCCAAAAGTCATTCATCTAAAAGGTCTAAAAGAAAAGAATGGCGTGATCAAGAAGAATAGTGGTGCTAGTTTAATAGACTTAGGTAATGGGGTCGCAGGACTAGAGTTCCATTCACAGAGCAATGCCATTGGTTTAGACATTATCCAAATGATTAACTTTGCAATAGAAGAAGTCGATCGCAATTATGAGGGACTTGTTATAGGAAACCAAGGTAAAAACTTCTGTGTAGGAGCAAACCTTGCGATGATTTTAATGGAAGCACAAGATGACAACTTTTTCGAAATAGATATGGTTGTTCGTAACTTCCAGCAAGCAATGATGAACATCAAGTATAGCCCGAAGCCGGTTGTCACAGCACCATTTGGAATGACGCTGGGTGGAGGAGCTGAGATTTGCTTACCTTCAGCGCATATTCAAGCTTCAATGGAAACGTATATGGGACTTGTTGAGGTTGGTGTTGGTTTAATCCCTGGTGGTGGAGGAAACAAAGAGCTATACATTCGTCACCTTCAAGGTCTCCCAAATGGTGTGGAAAAAGACCTTGGGAAAATTACAAATGCTGTCTTTGAAACCATTGCGATGGCAAAAGTGGCTACTTCAGCAGCAGAAGCAAGAGGAAATAACTTCTTATCTAAAAATGACGGAATAAGCATGAACGGAGACCACTTATTGCACGATGCAAAGCGTACTGTTTTAGCACTTGCAGAAAGAGGTTACCAAGCACCGAAACGTAACAAGGTTCCGGTTGCTGGTGATACGGGCTATGCGACACTTTTACTTGGTGCTCATGGTATGCTGAACTCTGGCTTTATCTCTGAGCATGATTTTAAGATTGCCAAAAAGCTTGCTTATGTTTTAACCGGTGGAAAGGTTGCTTATGGTACAGAGGTTGATGAGCAATACTTACTTGATTTAGAAAGAGAAGCATTCCTAAGTTTAGTTGGAGAACCGAAATCACAGCAACGTATGCAACATATGCTTGTTAAGGGTAAGCCATTGCGTAACTAATAGACTCATAGAGGGGGTTGTTCCCCTCCTATTTAAAACAAGAACGGAGGGTTCATGTTGAGAGAAGCAGTTATTGTTGCAGGGGCAAGAACACCAGTTGGAAAAGCAAAGCGAGGTACACTTGCAAATGTTCGTCCAGACGATCTTGGTGCGATTGCTGTAAAAGAAACATTAAAGCGTGCGAACAATTATGAAGGAAATATAGATGATCTGATTATCGGATGTGCTATGCCAGAGGCAGAGCAAGGCTTGAATGTAGCGAGAAATATTGGTGGATTAGTAGGACTACCAAGCAATGTACCTGGAATCACTATTAATCGATATTGTTCATCTGGATTACAAAGTATTGCCTTTGGTGCTGAGCGCATCATGCTTGGACATTCGAATACAATTCTAGCTGGTGGAGTCGAGTCGATGAGTCTCGTGCCAATGGTTGGTCATAATGTTCGTCCCAATATCAAGCTTGTTGAGAGTGCTCCAGAATACTATATGGGCATGGGTCATACAGCTGAACAAGTAGCTGTTAAATACGGAATAACACGAGCAGATCAGGATGCATTTGCTGTTCGTAGTCACAAACTAGCAGCGGCTGCCATTGCTGGAGGAAGATTTGCCGATGAAATTGTCCCAGTTGAAGTAACACTTAGACAAGTTGATGCTAATCATAAGCTTCAAGAAAGAACGATTCTGTTTTCTCAGGATGAGGGAGTTCGACTTGACACTTCAATAGAATCGCTTGCCAGGCTAAAGCCTGCTTTTAATGTGAGAGGTACTGTAACAGCAGGAAACTCTTCACAAATGAGTGATGGTGGAGCAGCTGTATTACTAATGGATAAAGAAAAAGCACTTTCAGAAGGTCAGAAGCCTCTAGCGAAGTTCCGTGCATTTGCCGTTGCTGGTGTCCCACCTGAAATTATGGGAATTGGACCAATCGAAGCAATCCCTAGAGCGTTGAAAATTGCAGGCCTTGAGTTATCTGATATCGGTCTATTTGAATTAAACGAAGCCTTTGCTTCTCAATCCATTGCGGTTATTCGTGAGTTAGGTCTTAACGAAGAGATCATCAATGTAAATGGTGGAGCCATTGCACTAGGTCATCCAATGGGTTGCACAGGAGCAAAATTAACATTATCACTTATTCATGAAATGAGACGTCGTAACGTACAATTCGGTGTTGTTACCATGTGTATCGGTGGAGGTATGGGTGCTGCTGGAGTGTTTGAACTTTTATAGGATAGTAAGCAATAAATAAAAAATAGGAGGTATATCAAATGACAAAAGCAACGGAACATGTAATTAAAGGTGGAAGCTTTTTAATCGAAGATATTGAAGCAGAACGAGTATTTACACCTGAGGACTTTACGGAAGAACATAAGATGATTGCAAAAACATCAGAAGATTTTGTGGTAAATGAAGTGTTACCTCATTTAGAAGCCATTGAAAATCATGAGTTCGACAAGTCAGTCAAGCTTTTAAAGCAAGCTGGTGAATTAGGTCTTTTAGGTGCTGATGTTCCTGAAGAATACGGCGGACTTGGGCTAGATAAGATCAGTTCAGCCGTTATTACCGAGAAGTTTGCTCGTGCAGGAAGTTTTTCACTATCGTATGGTGCTCACGTTGGTATTGGATCATTACCTATCGTACTTTTTGGAAGTGAGGAGCAAAAGCATCAGTATTTACCAGACCTAGCATCGGGTGAAAGAATTGCCGCTTATGCATTAACAGAGCCAGGTTCAGGTTCAGATGCATTAGGTGCAAGAGCGACTGCGAAATTAAACGCAGAAGGTACTCATTATGTGTTAAATGGAGAAAAGCAATGGATTACAAACTCAGGTTTTGCTGACGTTTTCGTTGTGTATGCAAAGGTTGATGGGGAGCATTTCTCAGCATTTATCGTTGAAAAGAAATATCCAGGAGTTTCAACAGGTCCTGAAGAAAAGAAAATGGGGATTAAAGGATCTTCTACTCGTACATTGATTTTAGAGGATGCAGTAGTACCAAAAGAAAACCTACTTGGTGAGCTTGGAAAAGGCCATGTTATTGCCTTCAATATTTTAAACATTGGTCGTTACAAGCTAGCTGTTGGTACAATTGGTGGTTCAAAGCGCGTACTTGAGGTATCGGCAAAATATGCGAACCAACGTCAGCAATTCAAAACACCTATTTCAAAGTTTTCATTAATCCAAGAAAAATTGGCTAACATGTCTACAATGCTTTATGCAATGGAGAGCTCAGTATACCGTACAGTAGGTCTTTTCGAGGATCGTATGAGTCGTTTATCAGAAGAAGAAATTAAAGACGGTCGTGCAGTAGCTGCATCGATAGCTGAATATGCGATTGAGTGTTCTTTAAATAAAATTTTCGGTTCTGAAACTCTTGATTTTATCGCAGACGAAGGTGTACAAATCCATGGTGGTTATGGATTTATGCAGGAATATGAAGTAGAAAGAGCCTACCGTGACTCTCGCATTAACCGAATTTTTGAAGGAACAAATGAAATTAACCGTTTGCTTGTACCTGGTACATTCATTCGTAAGGCAACCAAGGGTGAATTACCACTTTTCCAAAAAGCAATGGCCCTTCAAGAAGAGCTGATGATGCTAATGCCTGAAGAAGTCGGCGATGGAGTATTAGATCAAGAGAAACACCTAGTTAAAAATGCGAAGAAAATCGGATTATTGCTAGCTGGTCTAGCTGCTCAAAAGTTTGGACCAAAGCTTGAAAAAGAACAAGAAATCTTAGTGAACATTGCAGATATCGTAAGTAATGTTTACTCTATGGAATCAGCTTTACTTCGTACAGAGAAAGCGATCAATAAAACAGGTCTTGAGAAGAATCAGCAGAAGCTTTTATACACTCAAGTATTCTGCCAAGAAGCATTCAATGAAATTGAAGCTCATGCAAAAGAGACACTTATTGCAACAGAGCAAGGTGACGGTTTAAGAATGATGCTTTCTGCGTTAAGAAAGTTCACTCGCCACACGCCAATCAATGTAATTGCCAAGAAGCGTGAGATTGCTGCTGGTATCATCGAAGCAGAACGTTTTATTGTATAAGTAAGCTTGAAGCTGCTAACAGAAATGCTAGCAGCTTCTTTCATTTATTTCTTATATTTAGAGAAGGACTCTCGTAAAAAAAGTCGAATAAGTAAAGAGAGTGTTCCGTTTAGTAGGAAAACCTCGATATCTATGTTAAAATACAGAAAAATGCGTATCCTATAAGTTGGTGGTGAAAATCCGTGTCATTAACATTTTACTGGTATCCGAAGTGTGGAACTTGCAAAAACGCAAAGAAATGGTTGGATGAGCATGAAATCCAATTAAAGGAAGTACATATAGTAGAGAACAATCCATCCAAAGAGGTGCTCTCAGAGCTTTACAAAAAGAGCGGGCTTGAGCTTAAGAAGTTCTTTAACACAAGCGGGATGAAATATCGTGAATTAGGGCTAAAGGATAAAGTGGCAACAGGGTCTGAGGATGAACTTCTTGAGTTGTTAGCGTCAGATGGTATGCTAGTTAAACGTCCACTTGTAACAGATGGACAAAAAGTAACAGTCGGATTTAATCAAAAACAATTCGAAGAGACATGGCTTTAAACAGGAAAAAAGATAACTTATTATTAGTTACTTTTCATAAAATTACTTTATATATTTTCTTGGAGGGATTGCAGTGAATACACCTAAGGAACTACGTTATTCAGAAGAGCATGAGTGGGTAAAAGTTGAAGGAAATAGAGTGACAATTGGAATTACTGATTTTGCTCAATCTGAGCTAGGTGATATCGTGTTTGTTGAGCTTCCTGAGGTTGGCGATGAAATCTCTTTCAATGAACCATTTGGTAGTGTTGAATCTGTTAAAACAGTTTCAGAGTTATATGCTCCAGTTAGCGGAAAAGTGGTTGAAATCAATGAAAATCTTGATGACAGTCCTGAATTTGTCAATGAATCTCCATACGAAAAGGCATGGATGATTGTTGTAGAACTTACGAATGTTAGTGAAGTTGAAAAACTCATGACAGCAGAGCAATACGAAGAAATGATCAATCAAGACTAATGATTTTTTTTATTATGGACACTCTAAGGTTATACAAATAGACTAAGGAGTGTTTATTTATGCTTGAGCGAAAAAAGCTTGAAATTACCGATCGAGTGGTTGGGAAGCTTGGCCAGAATCAAATGGATTTATATGTAGAAGACCAGCCAATTGGCAGGATGCTTTTTACGAATCAAGGTAATCAATTCGAACTTAAGACCGGTTATGAGCATGAGGAGAATAAGATTTATCAGAATGCTGATGTAACAACAGGTCCTGATCAAAAGTACACGGATTGTGATGAAGAAAATGGTTGGTGCTAAGACAGTGGAACATCCACTGTCTTTTTACTCATTTTGCGCAAAATGAATTTGGTTTGAATATTGTATTAGAAAGAGTTTTCTTTTCTAAACAAATTCGTACGTAATGGGTGATGTTATGATTCGCGGCGAAGTCAAAAGGGTCATTATTGTTGAGGGTAAGTCAGATAAGAAGAAAGTCGAAATGATTATCAGTGAACAGATTGAAATCATTTGTACAAACGGCACCATTGGCACAAGTAAACTAGATGAATTAATAGATTATATATATGATAAAGAGGTATATATATTAGTGGACTCAGATGAATCAGGGGAAAAGCTGAGAAAACAATTCCGCAGAGAATATCCAGAGGCTGAGCACCTATATGTGGACAAAATGTATCGTGAGGTCGCAAGTGCCCCGGATCAACACATAGCCACTGTATTACTTAGTGGGAACATCGATGTACATGCAGGATATTTATAAAATAAGAAATTATAAGTTTTTTTAACCTGGGTACTAATCTAGCTCCAGCGCCTAGACCCCCCGAGGTCAAATAACCTGAATCAAATAAAAGGTAAGACCACCCTTTTATTCGCTTTATGAACATTTGCTTGTCGGGTCTGAACAAGGCTCTTGCGCTTATTCTAATAGGAGTGAGAAATAGAAAATGGAGGAATGGTTGGATTTTCAATTAGAAGAAATAGATCAACATACAACACATGCCGTGTTTTTGTACACCCCATTGTGTGGTACATGTAAGGTAGCTGAACGAATGATTACAGTAGTCGAAGAATTAGTACCTCATTTGCCGATAAAAAAAGTGAATCTTAATTATATACCAAAGATCTCAGAACAATTGGAGATTCAAAGTGTACCATGTCTTTTGCTATTTAAAGAGGGACAATTAAAAAAGAGAATATTTGCGTTTCAATCGGTTGACTTTCTGTATACAGAACTGAAAAACATTTGAAAGTACTTGTAGATTACTTATTATGAAATTTCCTCACTTCGAATGTTCAACAAGAAATTATTCACCTTAAAATAAACAAAGGCTGGAAAGAGAAGGAGATAGCAAGTTTTCTAATTATGAGCGCGGGTAAGGTTAAAATCAACATGTTTCGAGCAAGAAAGCATTTGAAAACAAGGTTTCACCAACAATTTACAGCATAGAAGGGCATTCACCAATTTTGGTGGATGCTTTTTTCCTTTTCTATTGGAATTTGTTAAGTAATCGTTCAATCTGTCAAACCTTCTGTAAGTCCTGCCTAATTTTCTCAACAAATGACATATTTCTCAGGAAATAAACAGAAATATGTATGATTATGTATTTCTCTTAATAAACTGTCGAACGATAAATAAAGGTAGTTCAATTCAATCTGTGGAATTCACTAAGTAGAATAAAAACGGGAGTGAGAGTTACATGATTGAGCTACTTAAAAGATTTTCTGCGGTTGTTTTAAATGAACCACATCTGAAACCAGTTCTTCCACAGGAAGCAATGATCATTTGTTTTCAATATGATTACAATCTCCTATATCTTCAAATTTCAGCTAGCCATTGTAAGGTTTATAAAAGTTGTCATGATCAAATTGACATTTTGATTAAGGGTAATTCGGATTCAGTAAATCTCATCATCACCGGGAAGGAAAGATTAAGAAAGCTGGAGTCTAGAAGTGAAATAAAAATCACCGGGAAATTTAAGGATATATTAGTAGTAGAGACCCTATTTTGTCTATGTGAGAAAAGACTTTCAGCATAATTAATAAATAGGTGCATACAATTCTTATCAAAACAGATTATAATTCGATGGTTTAAAATTTTCAAAAAATAGTTTGACAGGTAAAAAAGAGCTGTGATATAGTCAATTCATAGCAATGATGAATTAGCAAGCTGAAGCGTTAATTGAATAGAGTTTTCTTATCCAGAGTGGTGGAGGGTCTGGCCCTATGATACCCGGCAACCGATTTTCAAGTTTACTTGAAAACACGGTGCCAATTCCTGCAGAGTGTAAAAACTCTGACAGATAAGAAGAGATGAATGTATACTTTCACCCTCTTCTTATTGAAGTGGGTTTTTTTAATGGGGATTTTTAAAACGTACAATTAGTTTAAGGGAAGGAGTCATGCAGAAGGTGAAGGAAGAAATAGCGTCTGAATATGGCGAAATTAATATAGGGGACTTTACAACCGAGCTTGGCATTACCATTCCAGATGTCTACATTGCATTTGAACGAATTGGTCATAAAACTTCTCCCGTCATCCTTGTATGTCATGCCTTAACGGGTAATCAGTTTTCGGTCGGAACAAGGGATCAGCCTGGATGGTGGTCTGGACTCATTGGTGATGGGGGATATATTGATACAACTAAATGGCAAGTGATTACGATGAATGTACTTGGAGGCTGTAATGGGACATCAGGTCCTTTAAGCCTTGATGGAAATGGGAATCCTTATAGATCTTCTTTTCCGTTTGTGACAGTTAGGGACATTGTGAACAGTCAATACCAAGCATTGGAAAAGTTGAATATCCATAAGGTTCATGCCATAATCGGTGGCTCACTTGGTGGTATGCAGGTCCTTGAATGGGGAATTCTTTATCCCGAATTTGCGAAGACTTTGTTTCCGCTAGCGACTTCTCCCTACTTGAGTGATTTTGGAATAGCCTATAATTCAATTGCGCGTTATGCCATAACAAATGATCCGCGGTGGCAAAATGGAGAATATGAGGCCAATCCAGAGCTTGGTCTAAGTATAGCAAGGATGATTGGAATGATCTCTTACCGTTCAGCAGACTTATTCAATCAAAGATTTTCAAGAGAGGAACGGGATGGCTGGGGTGATCATCATCTGGAAAGTTCGTATCAAATTGACTCCTATTTAAAGTATCAGGGTGAGAAATTCTTAAAAAGATTTGATGCGAATAGCTATTTATATTTACTCAAGGCAATGGACCACCACAATATTGGTCATGAACGAGGAGGCTGGAAGCAAGCTTTAAAAGAGATTCGCTCGAAGGTCATCGCGATTAGTTATAAGAGAGATATCATTTATTCTAGTGAATTATTGTCTGAGCTCTTGGAGGTTTGTCAGGAGAATAATCTATCCTCAAAGCATTATGAGGTAGAAACCGTTTTTGGTCATGATGGATTTTTAGTTGAATTTGAGAAGTGGGGACATCTAGTGGAGGGGGAGCTCGGGTGAAGTCAATTAAAGTAGTGCTTTTAGGGTTAGGAACCGTAGGGAAGGGATTATACGAAACAATCAATACCCATCAACAAAAGCTGCATGAGGCTACAGGTCTTCCAGTAGAAATCGTAGGAATCTTAGTCAAAGATGCAGATAAGCCTAGAGAAATCAAAGGGAACATTACAATAACGACTAGTGTTGAAGACTTGTTAGCACTCCAAGAGGTAGATATAGTCTTTGAAGCAATCGTCGGCATTGAGCCTGCCAATACGTATATTAAGAGATTCATTGAAAAAGGTAGCCATGTTATCAGTGCGAATAAGGAATTGCTGGCGCATAAAGGGAAAGAACTCTCTGAATATGCTTCTCTTCATCATCGGTTTCTTACTTTTGAAGCAGCTGTAGCGGGTGGTATTCCTCTTCTACGAACAATTATTCAACTCCTTCAGGTAAATGGCATTTTAAAAGTGGAAGCCATTTTGAACGGAACGAGTAATTATATTCTCTCGAAAATGAGGAAGGAAAAAGCTAACTTTGATGATGTTTTAAAAGAAGCCCAGGAGCTTGGGTACGCTGAAGCAGATCCTTCGAACGATGTTTTAGGAACAGATGCTTTTTATAAGCTCATGATATTAAGTAACCTTATTTATCAAGAGCAACCCAGTTGGGAGGATGCAGTTAAAATAGGTGTTAACCAAGTGTCGACAAGCGACCTATTGCTTGGAGAAAAGCTGGGACTTCGCTTAAAGCTACTGGCAACTTTGCAAATGCACAATGAAGAAATCACTGCTGAAGTCAAACCTACATTTGTTGGAGCAGAACATCCTTTATACAATGTTGAAGGTGTGAACAATGGAATTGTTATTACAACAGATTTAGTGGGAACAATTCTTTTACAAGGTCCTGGGGCAGGTTCAAAGGCAACAGCTAGTGCAATGATAGAGGACTTGGTTTATATTCGACAGCAAGAAAAACCTAAAACCGAGCATTCACGGTCAAGCTACCATACACAGAATCAGCATGATGGCGCTCCAACATCCGTTTGGTTAGCAGTTATCGAAGAGACTACTTCAAAAGCCTTAAAAAACAATTATTCTATCTCAAGTAAATTAGATAAGTTCAACACTAAGCTTTTGCAAAGAGATGTGGTCAAGAACGAAACTGGATATGTTATTGCTAGTCTGCTTCAAGGCAAGGAGGAGAATGTACTAAATTATTTGCAAACACTTAAGCAAGAAAAATTAAGATTTTACCCAGTTTCAACAACCGGCTTTTCCATTCAAAGCCACGAGCATACGCCTAACCTGTTACAAACCACAATTTAATAGTCTTCTTATCAAGAGAGGTAGAGGGACTGGCCCTTTGAAACCCGGCAACCATTACATTCCGTGTAACTGGTGCTAATTCCAGCAGAGTTTTAATTCTGAAAGATAGGAAGGGGAAATTTGCTTAGGCATCCTCTTCTTAGATAGGGTGTTTTTATTTTATAAAATAATGAAATGGGGAAATGACTATGACAAATCATTCATACGGTTTAGAAACATTATTACTACACGGAGGCCATGCGCCAGATCCTACAACGGGATCACGTGCTGTTCCAATTTATCAAACTTCTTCCTATGTTTTTCACAGTACGGAACATGCACAACGATTATTCTCATTAGATGAGCCAGGAAACATCTACTCTCGTATTGGGAATCCAACGGTCGATGTGCTAGAGAAAAGAATTGCTCTTTTGGAAGAAGGGGTAGCTGCTGTTGCGACATCTTCAGGTCAGGCAGCGATCACTTTAACCATCTTCAATCTGGCACATGCAGGTGACGAAATTGTTGCAGCTACTAACCTTTATGGTGGAACGTATAATTTGTTTGCCGTCACGTTGCCAAAGTACGGCATTAAAGTTCATTTTGTAGATCCAACAGATCCAGAGAATTTCAGAAAAGCCATTACACCAAATACAAAGGCTGTTTTTGCTGAAACAATTGGTAATCCAAGTTTACAAGTTTTAGATATTGAGGCAGTGGCAAATATTGCCCATGAAGCTGGTATTCCATTAATTGTGGATAGCACATTTGCATCACCATCCCTTTGCAAGCCAATCAAGTGGGGCGCAGATATTGTCATCCACTCTGCTACAAAATGGATTGGAGGACATGGTACTTCAGTTGGTGGTTTAGTTATTGATGGAGGTCGTTTTAATTGGAATAGCGAGAAATTCCCTGGCTTTACGGAACCAGACCCGAGCTACAATGGCCTTGTTTATGCGAATGACTTTGGAACATTAGCCTTTATAACCAAATTACGCGTTCAATTACTTAGAGATTTTGGATCATGCTTAAGTCCATTTAATGCTTTCTTAATTTTACAAGGATTAGAAACACTTCAGCTTCGTATGGAGAAACATACGAAAAATTCTCTAGAAGTGGCCAAATATTTAGCTCAGCATCCAGCCGTTGAATGGGTAACGTATCCAGGACTTGAATCACATCCTACACACAACTTGGCAAAAAAATACTTAACAGATGGAGACGGGGCTGTTGTTGTATTTGGAATAAAAGGTGGCAGAGAAGCAGGAAAGACCTTTATCGACTCGCTATCGTTATGGTCACATTTAGCGAATGTTGGAGATGCTCGTTCTCTCGTGATTCACCCAGCTTCAACCACTCATCAACAGCTGTCACCTGAACAATTAAAGAAATCAGGAGTTACAGAAGAGCTTGTTCGTTTATCAGTTGGACTTGAATCAGTTCGCGATTTGACGAATGATTTAAATCAAGCACTTATTAAAGCGACAGGAGTTTCAAAGGATGGAAAAAAAGAGATTGTCATTAATGACGAAGGAATCATTCGATGGGCATTAAATTCAGCAACAGAAAAAGTGGTGGTTGATGGCGTAGAGGAAACTAGAACAAAGAACATCGCCGTTGTTGGACTCAGTAGCAATCCATCTAGACCAAGTCACAGACTGGCTTTTAAAATGCAGAGACTTGGATATCGGATTATCCCAGTGAACCCTAGAGAAACAGAAGTTCTTGGTGAAAAAGCGTATCCGGATCTACGTTCTGTTCCTGAAAGTATTGATATCGTACAAATTTTTAGAAGCCCCGAAGCAGCCGTTGAGCTTGCTCGAGAAGCAGCGGAAGTCCAACCAAAGGTTTTCTGGCTTCAGGAAGGCGTTATCTCAGAACAAGCAGCAGAGATTGCTAAAGATGCTGGTCTAGAGGTTGTTCATAACCGCTGTACGTATAAAGAAGCCCAACGATTAAGAGGCACGATTGCAACATATGCTTGTGAGGTTTAAAGGATAAATCACATTTAGTTGAATTTACAGATTTTCAAAAAAACTAATAGGAGGGCCTTCAAACGAAGGCCCCTCTAAAAATAGGAGAGATTTTCAGATGAAATGGAAAAAATCGAGCATACTTGCAACTTTAATTCTGACTATTTCAATATGTTTACTAAGTGCTTGTGGATCGGCTGTGAGTGGAGATGCTAAGCCAAAAAAAATCCGCCTAGATTATGCGTTCTATTCACCTACTAGTCTAGTTTTAAAGGAATTCGGTTGGTTGGAAGAAGCCTTTAAAGAGGAAGGAATTGAAATCGAGTGGGTACAGAGTTTAGGCAGTAACAAGGCTCTTGAATTTTTAAATAGTAACAGTATTGATTTTGGTTCTACAGCTGGGGCAGCTGCTCTTATTGCTAAATCAAAATCAGCACCCATTGAATCGGTGTATATCTACTCAAAGCCAGAATGGACGGCACTTGTAGCTCAAGGTGGTTCAAGTATTACGTCCGTTGAAGACTTAAAAGGTAAAAAGGTAGCAGCTACTCTTGGAACGGATCCTTATATCTTTTTACTTCGTGCTCTAGATGAAGCTGGTTTGAAATCGACAGATGTAGAAATCGTAAACTTACAGCATGGAGACGGGGCAACAGCACTTTTATCAGGTCAGGTTGATGCTTGGGCAGGACTTGATCCTCATATGGCAAAGCTTGAAGTGGGAGAAGGAACGAGCTTTGTTTACCGAAACGCCGATCTTAATACGTATGGGACTTTGAATGCACGCTCAGAGTTTGCAGAAAAGTATCCAGCCTATGTCGAAAAGGTTATTGAATTATATGAAAAAGCAAGAACATGGACAGTGGAAAATCCAGAAGATGCAGCTAAAATTTTGGCGGAGCAAGCACAGTTAGATGAGGCAGTAGCAAAGTTACAACTGACTAGGAATGATTTCTCAAATCCAATTCCAGGATCTACACAAATCAAGGCCCTAAATGAAGCTGGAAAAGTCCTTCAAGCTGCGGGTGTTATTGATAAAAATGCTGATGTTGAAAAGCTAGTAAATGAATTAATTCAGCCTGCTTTTGCTGAGAAAGTAATTAAGTAGCTCAGGAGGTTAAAGGATGTCACAGCAGACAGAAAGCAATGTATTAAAACCCATCCGATCAACCTTTCGAATTGTCTTACCAATCAATAAAGTATTGATCACAACAAAGCACATAGCGATTGGAAGTGTGTTACCGATAAGTCTTATTATCATCTGGGAATTCTTAAGTAGATTAGGTGTACTTCCACCTAATCTACTGCCTGCACCAACCATTGTCCTGCAAAAAATCTATTCAATGATTGTTGATGGTAGCTTGTGGGGGCATATAGGTATTACGTTTTTTCGAGTCCTTGTTGGATTTATTATTGGTACAGTTGTAGCTGTTCTTTTTGGCTCAATTGTTGGTTTTTTTCGATTAGCGGAGCAAATCATTGATCCGTTGCTACAAGCGTTCAGATCTATCCCATCCCTCGCATGGGTTCCATTGTTTATCTTATGGCTCAGCATTGGAGAGACCTCTAAGATTACGCTCATTGCTGTCGGGGTATTTTTCCCCGTGTATTTAAATATCGTAAGCGGGGTAAAAGGAGTCGATCGAAAACTAATCGAGGTCGGGAAAATCTATGGCTTCTCGACCTTCCAGCTCATTCGGAAAATCATTTTACCTGCTTCTTTACCCTCGTTCCTAGTAGGAATCAGAAGTGGACTCGGCTTAGGTTGGATGTTTGTCGTCGCTGCTGAATTAATGGGAGCTAGCCAGGGGTTAGGATTCTTATTAGTTTTCGGACAAAATATGAGTTCACCTGACATGATCTTAGCGAGCATCCTGTTGTTCGCCTTACTCGGCAAGCTCTCTGATTGGATCTTAAAAACAATAGAAACAAAGGCTTTGCACTGGCAGGATAGCTTGTCAGGATCAGAGGGTCGATAGTTCAATTTAGTATAAAATGGGTGGTGAAATAAGTGCTACTAGCAGTAGAACGAGCAAGTAGAACCTTTGAAACTGGAAATATAGCATATCGCCATGTGAATTTTTCAGCAGCTAGTGGAGAAATTATTGGACTTCTCGGAACGAGCGGTTGCGGAAAGAGCACTCTGCTTCGAAACATTTCCGGTCTAGACACTCAGTATGAGGGGAAAATTCTTTTTCACGGTCGAGAAGCTCGTGAAGGTAAAGAAAATATCGGTTTCATGTTTCAAGAACCAAGGTTAATGCCATGGCTAACAGTGATTGAAAACGTTCTGTTTGGAGAAAGAAACGAAACCCAAAATCAACTGGAAAAGGCATTGAAAGTACTTGAACAGGTTGGATTAAAGGGATTTGAAAAGCTTTATCCAAAACAGCTTTCAGGAGGGATGGCTCAGCGTGTAGCTATTGCCCGAGCACTCATCACTTCACCAGAAGTGTTGCTGCTAGATGAGCCTTTTAGTGCTCTGGATGCCTTTACAAAGATGCAACTACAGGATTTATTAGTAACAGTTTGGAAACAAAGTCGTGCCACGATGCTACTCGTCACACATGATATTGACGAGGCTTTCTACCTCTGTGACCGATTACTTGTTTTTCGAGGGCAGCCAGGTGAACTTTGTGAGGAAATCATTATCTCCAAAGAGAGACCCCGTTCAAGAGCGGATCAAGAGCTAGCTAAACAAAAGGAATATATTCTCTCGATATTAGGTTTTAACCAAGCAAAGTAACAATAGGGAGGGCAACAATGAGTCAAGTACTTCTACCTAAAAATGAAACGTACAATCTATCAAACTATGAAGAAACATATAAAGATTTTAAGTGGGATTCTGTCCATCCTCATTTTAGCTGGTACACAACAAAAAAGGTGAATATGGCGTATGAGTGTATGGATCGTCATGTTGAAGATGGGTATGGAGAGAAGGTCGCACTGATCTATATTAACGGAGAGACAAAGGATACCTTAACTTTTTCAGAGTTAAAACAAAAGACTGATGAGTGGGCTCACATACTGAAATCACAAGAAGTTAAAAAAGGAGACCGTGTTTTTGTATTTCTACCCAAGCATCCAGATTGTTATATTGCTATATTAGCAGGTATAAAAATCGGAGCAGTTGTAGGTCCATTGTTTGAAGCTTTTATGGAGGAAGCCATTTATGACAGAATGTATGATTGTGAAGCTTCCGTCTTAATTACCCACTCCGACCTTCTTGACAGGGTCCCTTTAGACAGACTGCCCCATTTAAAGACGGTGCTCACAACAGATGACTCAGAACATCCTTTTGCAAAATCTATTTCTAACTTACTAGCTTCTACCCCAATTGTTGGAGGAATAACAGAATGGGTTGATTTAGATGATGGAATGATTATTCATTACACATCAGGCTCCACGGGCAAACCAAAGGGGGTCCTTCATGCACATCGTGTGATGATTCAGCAGTTTCAAACAGGGCGTTGGGTCCTTGATCTAAAAGAAGACGATGTGTATTGGTGCACGGCTCACCCAGGCTGGGTTACAGGAAGCTCTTATGGAATATTTGCTCCTTGGTTAAACCGTTCAACCATTGTGGTTCATGGAGGTAGATTTCAGGCAGAAGAATGGTTTCAAGTGATTGAAGATACTGGAGTGACTGTTTGGTACAGTGCTCCTACTGCTTTTCGATTGCTGATGGAAAAAACTCAGACTGTGAAAGAATACAATCTCTCGACCTTACGTCATATTTTAAGTGTGGGGGAGCCACTTAATCCTGAAGCAATTACATGGGGGAAAGAAGTCCTCGATCTACGTATCCATGATACATGGTGGATGACAGAGACGGGGGCTCAGCTCATTGTTAACTTGCCATCTGAACCGATAAAGCCAGGATCAATGGGCAGACCGATTCCAGGTGTTGAGGTTTCAATTATTGACTTGGACGGGAAAGAAGTAAGGAGAGGGGAACTAGGGCTACTAGCTATTAAAAAAGGATGGCCATCTCTGATGAAGGAAATTTGGAAAAACAAAGAGAAGTTCCTTTCCTATTTTGCCAACGATTGGTATGTTTCTGGCGATTTAGCAACCATGGATGAAGAAGGTTATGTATTTTTCCAAGGTAGAAATGACGATATGATTAATTCATCCGGAGAACGAATTGGCCCCTTTGAGGTAGAAAGTAAACTCATCGAACATCCTGCAGTAGTTGAGGCTGCGGTAATTGGAAAGCCAGACCCGGTTCGGGGGGAAATTGTGAAGGCATTTATTGTTTTAACGGAAGGGTATACAGCAAATGTGGAGCTTCTAAAAGAGATCCAAAGCTTTGTCAGATATAAGCTTTCAGCACATGCTGCGCCTAGAGAGATAGAGGTAATTGCGGAGCTTCCAAAGACTCAAATTAGTGGCAAAATACTAAGAAGAGTATTAAAGGCACAAGAGCTTGAGAAACTTTCCATTCTTGCATAAATAGTATTCTACTATACTTAGATGAATCAACTATTCTTTGAAAATAGAAATATATTTTTTTAGTATAACTATTGACGACCTTTTTTTTGCATGCTACAATCACTCTCGTAGTTATTTTTCCTTGAATCTAGTAACGTGATAATTGAATAAAGAATAATGTGTTTGTAAAAACACACTCTTATCAAGAGAGGTGGAGGGACTTGGCCCTATGAAACCCGGCAACCGTCAACGTAACGTTGAAATGGTGCCAATTCCGGCAAAGCAATGTGCTTTGACAGATGAGAGAAAGGACCCTACTTATATAACCCTTTCTGCTCATTTATGCAAAAGGGTTTTTTGCATTTTAAAAGGCCGATTCTCTAATATATCCCTTCATTTAGTAGAGAATATATAGCATAAATATTGTTCTTAATCTTACTATACAGATGGGTGAACTTGGGGAGAAAAGAGGTGAGTAGCATGATGACATTAAAGGGAATAAAAAAGGTCTTTTCCTCGAAAAGTGGTGAAGTGACTGCCGTTAACGGGATTAACCTAGAGATAAAAACGGGGGAAATTTTCGGAGTCATTGGATACAGTGGTGCTGGTAAGAGTACTCTCATAAGAATGTTCAATCAGCTAGAAAAGCCAACAGAAGGCTCCATTATCGTAGCGGGTAGAGATATGGCTACTATTCAAGGAAAAGAACTAAGAATGGCTAGACAAGAAATCGGCATGATTTTTCAGCATTTTAACCTGCTGTGGTCAAGAACAGTTCGAGAAAACATTGCCTTCCCTCTTGAAATTGCTGGTGTACCAAAGCAAAAGCAGACCGAACGTGTGGATGAGCTGATTAAGCTTGTTGGGCTAACTGGCAGAGGAGATGCTTACCCCTCAGAGCTAAGTGGTGGTCAAAAACAGCGAGTCGGGATTGCGAGAGCATTGGCAAACAATCCAAAAGTATTGCTCTGTGATGAGGCTACATCAGCCCTCGATCCTCAAACAACGGATTCCATTCTAGATTTGTTAGTCGATATAAATGAACGACTAGGGCTAACGATTGTTTTAATTACCCACGAAATGCACGTTATTCGAAAGATTTGTCACAGAGTGGCGGTTATGGAGAATGGTTTAGTGGTGGAAGAAGGGGATGTGCTTTCGGTTTTTAAGAATCCACAACAACCCATAACCAAACGATTTGTTGGCCAGTTATCAGAACCGGAAGAGGCAAAAGAAACAGTTGGACATTTACTAGAACGTTATCCAAATGGACGAGTTGTTAAGCTCACCTTCGTAGGAGAAGAAACCGGGCAGCCGATCATTTCAAATGTAATTCGTCAGTTTGATATCACGGTGACAATCCTTCAAGGAAAAATAGCGCAGCTTCATACTGGTGCCTACGGAACTCTTTTTATCCATATTGATGGAATAGACGAAGAGGTTGAGAAGGCGATTGTGTACATTAATCAGCAATCAGTCGGTGTGGAGGTGCTGAAAAATGCTTAATGAGCTTCTACCGAATGTAAAATGGGAAAAGATGATTAATGCGACACTAGAAACACTTTATATGACAGGCGTTTCTGTACTAGCAACATTTGTATTGGGAATCATCCTAGGATTATTATTATTTTTAACGGCAAAGGGTAACCTTTGGCAGAACAGCATGATTAATTCGCTCATTGCAGCCATAGTGAATATCTTCAGATCGATTCCGTTTATTATCCTAATTATATTACTTATTCCATTTACAATTTTTATCGTTAAGAGTATGTTTGGATCCAATGCAGCATTGCCTGCTCTCATCATTGGAGCAGCACCTTTTTATGCAAGGATGGTCGAAATTGCCCTTCGTGAAATCGATAAGGGTGTAATTGAAGCCTCAAGAGCAATGGGAGCTTCTACATGGACTATAATATGGAAGGTTTTATTACCAGAGGCGATGCCTGCTTTAGTATCTGGTATAACGGTTACTGCTATAGCACTTGTTGGATACACAGCAATGGCTGGAGTTGTAGGTGCTGGAGGATTAGGAAATCTTGCCTTTTTAGATGGCTTCCAACGTTCTCAAAACGATGTAACGTTTGTTGCGACCGTATTAATTCTAATCATTGTATTTATTATTCAATTTATCGGTGACCGAGTCACTTCATCTATAGATAAAAGGTAACTAGAAAAGCTGAGGCGTCCGTGTTAGCCCCGACTTGCAAATGTTCTGAAGCGGGGAAAAGGGTGAACTTTCCTTTTATCCGATTCAGGTTATTTGACCTCGAGGGGGTGGACGCAGAAGCTAGACAAAACGAAAAGCTGAGGCGTCCGTGTTAGCCCCGACTTGCAAATGTTCTGAAGCGGGGAAAAGGGTGAACTTTCCTTTTATCCGATTCAGGTTATTTGACCTCGAGGGGCTGGACGCAGAAGCTAGACAAAACGAACGAAAAGCTAAGACTCAAAGGGTCTAAAGCAAACATCAAAGGAGAGAAATCACATGAAAAAGATTTTAGGAATTGTTAGTTTATTCGTATTAGTACTTGCATTAGCTGCTTGTGGAACAGGAAATAATACAGGTGGAAATGCAGATGGAGAAACAACAGAAGAGAGTAGCAAGCTAGTTGTTGGAGCTTCTAACGTGCCACATGCTGAGATTTTAGAGCAAGCACAGCCGATCCTAGCGGAAGAGGGCATTGAACTTGAAATTGTACCATTCCAAGATTATGTGTTACCAAATAAAGCATTAGCTGGAAAAGAAATTGATGCAAACTATTTTCAACACATTCCTTACCTAGAATTACAGATGTCTGAAAATGAAGAGTATGATTTTGTTAATGCTGGCGGAATTCACATTGAACCAATTGGTGTTTATTCAAAAAAGTACAAGAGCCTAGAAGAATTACCTGAGGGTGCAACCATTATTATGAGTAATGCCGTTGCTGATCACGGTCGTATTTTAACAATGCTTCAAAGTAAAGGTCTAATTAAATTAAAAGAAGGCATTGATACGACAGCTGCAACTGTGGATGATATCGTTGAAAATGAAAAGAACTTAAAATTCCAAGCAGATGTTGAAGCAGGTCTATTACCTCAAGCATACAAAAACAATGAAGGTGATGCATTGCTAATCAACACAAACTATGCGATTGATGCTGGATTAAACCCACTTGAAGATGCCATTGCAATCGAGGGAGCAGATTCACCGTATGTAAACATCATTACAGTTCGCTCTGGTGATGAAACAAGAGCAAGCATCAAGAAGTTAGTTGAAGTTCTTCGTTCTGAAGCTATACAAACATTTATTAAAGAAGAATACAAAGGTGCAGTCGTACCTGTTACTGAATAGATGAAGCAAGAGGCCTTGAGGATTCGTTCCTTGGGCTTTTTTTGTTCTTGGCAGAGGTCTTATTGTGAAAACCCAAATAGACAAAGCTATTTGCTCTAAATTAACATAAGACAACATGCTTTGCACCGAAAGTTAGATACAATAGTAGGAGGTGTTATTAAATGTCCTTTGAAGCTAAGAGAGATACTTTTTTATTAATAACATTCATAATTCAGCGCTCCCATTGAAAAATTGCATACTCGCCAAGATTTTAACCATACTAACGATGACGAAATTTTTACTTGGGAGATGACCTACTATGGAAAATGAACCACGTAATTCAACGGAAGCGGCGTTACATGATTATAAATTAGGCTTAGGTACGTTTACAGAAAAGATGCCAGATCTTGCTCACCATTATAATGCTTTTACAGAGGCTTGTTTTAAAGCGGGATCCTTAGACCAAAAGCAAAAGCAACTAATCGCACTAGGTATCAGCTTATATTCCCAAGATGAATATTGTATTATTTATCACACAAAGGGCTGTCTGGATCAAGGCGCATCCGAGGAAGAAATACTTGAGGCTATTGGGGTAACGGCAGCATTTGGTGGCGGAGCAGCAATGAGTCAAGCAGTCACGTTAGTTCAAGAATGTATGATTGAGTTAAAAGAATTAAACTAGTAGCAAAACAAGACTCCTTGAGGGTCTTTTTTCTTTGGTGAACGTAGGAGACTTCAGAGCAAAAAAGTGGGATTTGAGGTCTCCCGAAGTATTCCACTGGAAACTCGAGGTATTGTAAACAATGTGGCTGTGGTGTTCTCTCACTTCAGCTTATCGCATATATTTCAGAATTCTTCTGATTTTCGACGTTTGTTTGATCATAACTCCCTTGTTATGATTAAAAGGTATTTAAATAAGCTTGAAAGGGATGATTCATTATTAATCAGTTACAACTGAACTATACCGCCGGAATGGAAAAGGCGATGCATCAGTCGCATGGAATTGGATATGCGGAGTATAGCCGTAAGTTGAAGCAACGCTTAAGAATTGAACAGAAGAGACAAGAAGAATATGAGTTAAGCAGAAGAATGGTAGCAGATATCGAAAGAAGAAGCTTTTATCATAATTAATACATGTGGAACCAGCTATCTTTATTGGCTGGTTTTCATGTTTTTCTCCCTCACAAAGGTATGAGAGTCCTTTCTCAAGTGAAGAATAAGAACGTTGTCGTTAAACTTTGTGTCTGCATGAATGTTGTAAGGTCATTGACTTGAACTAACGGATTTTTCCTAACAAAATTCCAGTATTGAAACGTTATACTTACGTTAAAACCACCTTTTTGATAAAATGATAATTGTTTAATCTTATACTCTAATTGTACATATGAAGACCACTTGTAAAATTTGATATTATTTTTTAAATAGTATAAGATTAGAATGAGAATAAAGTGAGAATGACTTAATTCATAATTAATGTTTAAATAACGGAGGTAAAGCAATGGGTTCAACTTTGACGATTAAAGATCTACACGTATCAATTGATGGAAAAGAAATTTTAAAAGGTGTGAACCTTGAGATAAAGGGTGGAGAAATCCACGCAGTTATGGGACCAAATGGTACGGGTAAATCAACATTATCTTCAGCCATCATGGGTCATCCTAAGTATGAAGTAACACAAGGTAGTATCACTTTAGATGGGGAAGATGTATTAGAAATGGCAGTAGATGAGCGCGCACGTGCAGGTCTATTCCTAGCTATGCAATACCCAAGTGAAATTAGTGGAGTTACAAATGCCGACTTCTTGCGCTCAGCAATGAATGCACGCCGCGAGGAAGGCGACGAAATTTCATTAATGAAATTTATCCGAACAATGGATAAGAGCATGGAGCTACTTGAAATGGATCCTAACATGGCACAGCGCTATTTAAATGAAGGATTTTCTGGTGGAGAAAAGAAGCGTAACGAAATTTTACAATTAACGATGATTCAACCTAAAATCGCCATTCTAGATGAAATTGATTCTGGTCTAGATATTGACGCGCTTAAAGTTGTATCCAAAGGAATTAATAAAATGCGTAATGAGGATTTCGGCTGTTTGATCATCACTCATTACCAACGCCTACTGAACTATATTACTCCTGACTTTGTCCATGTAATGATGTCTGGACGAGTTGTGAAATCAGGCGGACCTGAGTTAGCACATCGTTTAGAAGCAGAAGGATACGACTGGATTAAACAAGAGCTAGGTATCGAAGACGAAACAGTAGAAGCGTAAGCGGTTAGGAGGATTATTATGACGTTAGAGACAAAACTTCCATTTGATCAAGACTATATCCGCACCTACTCTAAAGAGCTAGGGGAGCCGGAATGGCTGTTAGA
The DNA here is from genome assembly GCF_049310945.1 of Bacillus sp. DJP31. Lineage (NCBI taxonomy): Bacteria > Bacillati > Bacillota > Bacilli > Caryophanales > Bacillaceae > Bacillus > Bacillus sp. DJP31. The sequence continues at coordinate 31,618 of NZ_JBMERO010000032.1, forward strand.
TCTTCGCTTACAAGCTCTTGCTAAAATCGAAGGTCTATCTTTACCAAAGCCTGACAAGACAAAAATAGATAATTGGAATTTTACATCATTCCAAAATCATATTGTAAAATCAGAGGCGATTCAGACGATTGATGAGCTTCCTGAGAATGTGAAAGCTCTTATCGATCTTGATGAGGCTAACAAAAACTTGCTCGTACAAAGAGACCAAGGCGTTACTTTCACCACAATATCTGAAGAGTTAAAAACAAAAGGCGTTATCTTTACTGATTTGCACACGGCTGCACGTGAGCACGGTGACTTACTGCAAAGGTTCTTTATGAAGGACGCTGTAAAAGTTGATGAGCACAAGCTTACTGCCTTACATGCAGCTTTAGTAAATGGCGGAGCATTTGTTTATGTACCCAAAAATGTTGAGGTTAAAATACCACTACAAGCGATTTATGTTCATGACCATGCTGAAGCCAATCTTTTTAATCATGTAATAGTTGTTGCTGAGGACAATAGTTCGGTAACCTATGTTGAAAACTATATTTCTACTCCTGAAACAAGCGATGCAATTGTTAACATCATTGCCGAAGTAATTGTAGGAACAAATGCTAGAGTTACTTTTGGTGCAGTTGATAGCCTTGCAAAAGGCATTACGACTTATGTAAATCGTCGTGGTATTGTAGGCCGTGATGGAAAGATTGAATGGGCACTTGGTTTAATGAATGACGGAAACACGATTTCTGAAAACATTACTCATTTAATTGGTGACGGATCGGTTGCTGATACGAAAACCGTAACAGTTGGGCGTGGAGACCAAAAGCAAAACTTCACGACAAGTATCATTCACCATGGTAAGAATTCAGATGGTCATATATTAAAGCATGGTGTTGTAAAAGAAAGTGCTTCTTCTATCTTTAATGGGATTGGAAAAATTGAGCATGGGGCTTCAAAGTCGAATGCACAGCAATCTTCTCGCGTTTTAATCCTTAGTGAAAAAGCACGGGGTGACGCTAACCCAATTCTTTTGATTGAAGAAGACGATGTAACAGCTGGACACGCCGCATCAGTTGGTCGTGTGGATCCATTGCAACTTTACTATTTAATGAGTCGCGGTATTCCAAAAGTAGAAGCAGAGCGTCTTGTTATTCACGGTTTCCTTGCACCTGTGGTTAATCAGTTACCAATTGAGGGTGTTAGAAAGTTACTTGTTGAGGTTATCGAAAGGAAAGTGCGATAATGGACTTCAAGGATATCCGTAGTCAATTCCCTATTTTGGATCAGCAAGTAAACGGTAGACCTCTTGTGTATCTAGATAGTGCGGCTACTTCTCAAAAGCCATACCGTGTTATTGAGACCCTTGAAAAATACTACAAAGAATATAACTCTAATGTCCATAGAGGAGTTCATACTCTTGGGACTAGAGCAACAGATGCTTATGAGAATGCAAGAGAAAAAGTAAGAAAGTTCATTAATGCAGGTTCTACGGAAGAAGTCCTATTCACACGTGGGACAACAACTGCATTAAATACAATAGCAGTAGGATATGCTCGTGAAAACCTCAGTGCCGGTGATGAGATTGTGATCTCCTTTATGGAGCATCATAGTAATATTATTCCGTGGCAGCAGGTTGCACACAAGACAGGTGCCACTCTCAAGTATTTGCCACTTCAAGAGGATGGAACGATCTCTCTTGAAGACGCAAGAACGACGATTACTTCAAACACGAAGATTGTTTCGATCATGCATGTGTCTAATGTATTAGGTGTCATTAATCCAGTTAAAGAGTTAGCAGAGATTGCCCACGAAAATGGGGCTATTATGATCGTAGATGGTGCTCAAAGTGCACCACATATGAGAATTGATGTACAAGATCTTAATTGCGACTTCTTTGTGTTTTCTGGACACAAAATGTGTGGACCAACTGGAATCGGTGTACTTTATGGCAAAAAGCATCTACTCGAAAACATGGAGCCTGTCGAATTTGGCGGTGAAATGATTGACTTTGTTGAGCTACAAACGTCTACCTGGAAAGAGTTGCCGTGGAAATTTGAAGCGGGAACACCCATTATTGGTGGAGCAATTGGTTTAGGAGCTGCCATTGATTTTCTAGAAGAAATCGGTCTAGATAACATTAATGCTCATGACCAAAAGCTAGCCAGGTATGCCTCAGAGCGAATGTCTGAAATTGAGGGAATTAAGATCTTCGGCCCTAAAGAACGAACAGGTCTTGTCACTTTTACAATCGATGATGTTCATCCACATGACGTTGCAACTGTACTGGATGCAGACGGAATTGCTGTCCGAGCAGGGCATCATTGTGCACAGCCTCTTATGAAATGGCTGAAGGTTTCCTCAACGGCAAGAGCAAGCTTCTATTTGTATAATAGTGAAGATGATATAGATGAACTCGTAAAAGGATTAATAAAGACAAAGGAGTATTTCAGCAATGTCTTTTAACAATTTAGATACTCTGTACCGTCAAGTGATTATGGATCATTATAAAAATCCAAGGAACAAAGGCTCACTTGAAGATGGAAATATTACAATTGACATGAATAACCCAACTTGTGGCGACCGAATCCAGGTTCAAATGAAGATTGAAGATGGAAAAGTAGCAGCAGTGAAGTTTGATGGTGATGGCTGCTCCATTTCTCTTGCGTCTGCTTCTATGATGACTCAAGCCATTAAAGGGCAACCTGTAGAGATCGCATTAAGACTCTCAAAGATCTTTTCGGACATGATGCAAAACAAAGAGTATGATGATACGATAGATTTAGAGGACATCGAGGCATTACAAGGTGTTGCGAAATTTCCAGCTCGCATAAAATGTGCAACGTTGGCATGGAAAGCCATGGAAAAAGGGATTCACAGTCAAGAGAAGTAAGAGGAACAAGCTTTTTAAACAGAATGGTGTAGAAATAGCCCCCTAAGTCCATTATAGGTGAATGTTGGGGGGCTTAAATTACTAAGTTCAAGAATGGAGGGAACAATAATGGCTAAAAAAGCGCCTGAGATCGGTGATTATAAATATGGTTTTGCGGACAAGGACGTTTCCATTTTCCGCTCTAAAAGAGGTTTAACGAAAGAAATCGTTGAAGAAATCTCAAGAATGAAGAATGAACCAAAATGGATGTTAGATTTCCGTTTGAAATCATTGGCTCAATTTTATAAAATGCCAATGCCACAATGGGGCGGAGACATGGCGAGCTTAAACTTCGATGAAATTACGTATTACGTAAAGCCGTCTGAGAAGTCTGAGCGATCATGGGATGAAGTACCAGAAGAAATCAAAGCAACATTTGATAAGCTGGGTATTCCAGAGGCTGAACAAAAGTATCTTGCAGGTGTATCTGCCCAATATGAATCTGAAGTTGTTTACCACAACATGCAACAGGATCTTGTGGATCTAGGAATTATTTTTAAGGATACAGACAGTGCTTTAAGAGAGAATGAAGAGCTTTTCCGCGAATACTTTGGGAAAGTTATTCCACCTACTGATAACAAGTTTTCAGCTTTAAATTCAGCTGTTTGGTCTGGTGGTTCGTTCATCTATGTACCAAAAGGAATAAAGGTAGAAACACCCCTTCAAGCTTATTTCCGTATTAACTCGGAAAACATGGGTCAATTTGAACGCACACTCATCATTGTTGATGAAGGTGCACATGTTCACTATGTTGAGGGCTGTACAGCGCCTGTTTATACAACAAACTCACTTCACAGTGCGGTTGTTGAAATTATTATTAAAAAAGACGCTTACTGTCGTTATACAACCATCCAAAACTGGGCGAACAACGTATACAACCTTGTTACAAAGCGTGCTGTTTGTGAAGCCTATGCAACAATGGAATGGGTCGATGGAAATATCGGTTCAAAGCTAACAATGAAATATCCTGCCGTTATCTTAAAGGGTGAAGGTTCTCGTGGAATGACATTATCGATTGCGATTGCAGGTAAAGGTCAGCACCAGGATGCTGGAGCTAAAATGACTCACTTGGCACCAAACACATCTTCTACCATTGTATCAAAATCAATTTCAAAGCAAGGTGGAAAAGTAACGTACCGAGGCATTGTTCATTTTGGACGTAAAGCAGATGGTGCCCGTTCAAACATCGAATGTGATACATTGATTATGGATAACGAGTCCACTTCAGACACGATTCCATATAATGAGATCCTAAACGATAATATTTCACTTGAGCATGAGGCTAAGGTTTCTAAGGTATCAGAGGAGCAATTATTTTATCTAATGAGCCGTGGAATCTCACAGCAAGAAGCAACGGAAATGATCGTAATGGGCTTCATCGAGCCTTTCACAAGAGAACTTCCAATGGAATATGCAGTCGAAATGAACCGTCTCATCAAGTTTGAGATGGAAGGTAGTATAGGATAACTAACGATTAACCCTTGTATATCAAGGGTTTTTCTTATTTTCGGAACGTGCCAAGTTTAATTCGTGCCAAGTTTGTGCCAAGTTCGTGCAAAGTTGAGGTTACTTTTACGTTATTAGAAGTTATTTTTAACACGCTTATTTTGTGATGTATAAGCCGTGAATTTTGCCAGTTCATCTGTTTGAATTTTTCCAGTGATATGCCCATATGTTCTACTTAATTCTTTTGTGTCTTTATGACCTAATCTTTTTGCTATATAAATTTCAATTACACCTGCTTCAAGGAATATGGTGGCATGAGTATGCCTGAAAGCGTGTAAGCCCCTATATTTGACCCCTGAAGCCTTATGATAGTTCTGAATTGTTTCACGAATGATGGAAGGTGTAAGATAATGCCCATTGTAATTTTGAAAAATTATTTCATCTTTATTTTTCTTAAATCTTGGATTAGGTTTGTATCGTTCTTTTCTAATTCTGCATCAATTGATTCCACAGACTTTTGAAGTTTTTCAAACTTTGTATTTTCTTCATCTGAAAATGAACGGTCTTCCTTTTTAGCCGTGTTCAGGATGCCTTTCATTTCGTTCAAAAATTGTTCTCTTTGTTGGGCTTTTTTCAATAAAGCCATTTGAGTACCAATGTACATTTAAAACATTCCCTTCAGTTTTAGATATTTTATTTCGTTCTCGTATCTCGAAAAATCCAATTCCGGATTCTTTATTTCGTGATTCTTGATTTCAAGGTTCAAATCAGAATATCGTCTTTCATGGATGCCATCATTTCGGATTTCCACCGAACAACATGGATAAGCAGGTTTCACGGATAATAAAGACACTTCTATCAAGTCTAAATCTTCAATGAATCGCCTTTCAATGCCATCAGAACCCTTTTCAAAACGGCTTTTCCGTTCTATGAATCCAAAAGACCAACCTTGCAAAAAATTGCCCTGTTTTGCTTTTTCAATAATGGATGAATCCCTGATTTCGGTTTCAGCCTTCAACCCTATTGAATCTTCTTCCATGAGTTTTAAATTTCCTTGGGTTATGGAACCAAGTTTTTTATTTTCATCATGGTTAAAAAGCAATAGAACGTCCTTTGCACGTTGTAAAGCACGTTCAAATACTTTGGCTCGTATAATCTCCTTAAATCGCCCCTGTGGGCTTGGAATAAAGTCTGATTCACGTTCCACGGCATTCACATAACCACTAATAAAAACAGAATCGCCCCTGATTTCAATCAAAATTATGTACCCCCTTTCTTATTTGGATTTTTATATCATTACTACAATTTCGGCTTGTAGATTTTTTCCTAGGATTAGGTAGTAATAGTTTGCCCAAACCCTTGATAAATAAGGATTTTTATGGCTCATAATGTGAAAGAAACATAAAAAATACGGCATAAAAAAAGAACTCACAATGCAGTTTGTGAGTTCTTCTTATTGAAGACGGATTTGTTTTGTGTACAAAGAATTTTGTAGACAATCGACTAATTCCCAAGTAATAATATTATGCCCTTGTTAGCTTGGTTTCAATCAGTTGAAATGCCTTTAAACCCTTTATTTTCAAAGACTTTTCGCCCTGATTTATCAGCAAAAAGAACGGTTGTAACACTTCTATCCCATTCAGTAATGATATAGACTTTTTTTCCTTGCACCATATAAGCAGACAAAACCCTTTCACCGTTTTGAATTGCATCCTTGTTATCGTCAATATATGTATTTTCAAGAATGCCAAAATCACCTGTTATATGGTTCCTGATAAGACTAGCAATCTTACTAGGTTCAACACTTTCATCAATGCTTTTTGTTTTGACGATTTGCCCCAGTTCAAATAACGGTCTTGAACTTCTCATTCGGATTCATCCCCTTTCTGATTTTTCCCATTATTAACGTTACCACAAAAAGAAATCCCCTGTTGGGGACTGAAGTCAACAGGGGAAAAGGGTTGATGCTAAAACAATTAAAGATTCACAAAATTTCAGCTATTGAAATCAAAGCAATTGAACAAAAAAGTGTAAAGGAGAAATTGAATCTTCATTCACCGTAATACAAGCCTTATTATTATTGGCTTTTCAACACTGTTTCA
>NZ_JBMERO010000033.1:0-36222 GCF_049310945.1 Bacillus sp. DJP31
ATACATCTGCCATCTCTTCTTTCATATTGTCCATAGATTCAATAACAGATTCCTCACTGCTTCTCCGTTGGAAATTTTCAAGTAGTTCATTCGCTTCTAAAGAGATTGAGATAGCTAGATCTTTCTCATTATGATATTCCTTCCAGCCTCTCTCATCTCGGAATTGGAGGATTTTTTGGATGATATCTTTCATTTGATCACCTTGGATTCTCTGTATTTTTTTGTAAGTATATTTTATTTTATCATTTGTTGATAGATATGGAATCGCATTTCAGAAAAATTGTCTACACTTCTTTCAAATGCATAATAAGGTGTAGAGTACTATCAAAAAATGGAGAGTGTCTTGCACCTAAGACTCCCTGCAGAAGAAGCAGCCCGGGCATTATTGAAGTATGGGTTTGAAGAATTGCAGCTTCATAGAATTATAGCTATCTGTCAGACAGAATACACTGCATCTTATCCTGTAATGGAGAAGGTTGGAATGCGCAGAGAGGGCTTCTTCAAAAAATGCAATCCACAAGGAGACACTTAGTGGGAAGAGTATTATTATGCCTTTTTTGATGAGGAATAGAGCTAGGTAAATAATCAAGAAAGTAACCATTCTCTGATGTGTTAGAATGGCTACTCATAGTACTCTAGGAAAACAGGTGCCTAGCACTATCCAAATAATTGGAGAGTGCCTGGCACCTGATGACTTTTGAAGATTACTCGTATATGACATCTTTTCCTTGTTCACGTAACTTTTTTAAAGATGTAAGCATATGGTTTATTTCTTCATCGGAATGTCTTTCCCATGAATTTAATTCAGCTATTATTTTCAAAGGCGATTTAGACCTATAAGAACGTGTTGGGTTTCCAGGATATTTTTTGTCAGTTAAGTTCGGATCATTTTCAAAATCACCTAATGGTTCTACGATGTAAATTCTTTCTTTTGATTTCGATGTTGCTAATTCAGCACCCCATTTAGCCGCATTTAATGTTGCAGTGAAATATATAAAATCAGATTTTTTGTCTTGGTAATTTGATAAGTGTTGCGGTTCTAATAGATCTCCAATTTTTAGTTCTGCTTTAGTACCATGAAAGAAAGGACCATTATCTAAGACTTCTTTTTTGTCATTCATACTGAAACACCTCTTATATTTTTAGATTTGTATAAACAGTATAGGACAGGAATTTCAGAAAGTGTATTCTATAAATAATTTATAGTTAGTAGTATAATGTAAGTAGAGAGAATGATTTTCGAACGACAATTATATAAACAATAAACAGTAACAGCTTTTTATAATCACCACTACATATTAAATACGATCTCACTCAAATCGAAATTATGCAGACACTAAGTTTCTTCGGTCATCAATGCACTTATTCATTATAGAAAAGAGATGCTAAGCACTTCCTGAGATTTGGAGAGTGCCTGGCATTTTTTTCAACAGCAGATTAATAACGTATTTATAACATTTTATAATATACAAACAGCGTTTCATAACTTCCAATGAAATTAGGTGCATAAATTAGGTACCAGGCACCAACCATAAAATTGGAGAGTGCCTCTGGCACCTAATAACTCTAGTCTAATGGGTGGGAGGGACAGGCCCCATCATGTGTTTTTTTATAATATTAAGTTGTGGTATTCTCTTCTTCCATCAACAATAGCATATATAATAACAGTCTGATCCGCCTCATTTATCTTATAAAAGACAAGATATCTTTCAACAATTACTACTCTATATCCCTGCCTTTTTAAAATCGAATATCTAGGTATACTTCCAGAATCCGGAAACTCCTGAAGACGATTGATTGCAGTTTCTATTTTTTCCAGATACCCAAGTGCAATATCAACATCGCTGGAATCCTCTGCAATATAAAATATGATGTCACGAAGTTGTTCCTCTGCTGTGTCCGTTCGTAACACTTTATACCTCATCCATTTTTCCTTTCAAGTAAAGAAGCACGAAGATCATTAAATGAATTCTGCATGGGTGCGACTCTCCCATTTTTCACATCGTCCTCAGCTTCTGCAAGTGATCGGAGTAGTTCCAACTCTGCTTTCATCTGATAGTAATCCTGCAATCCAAGAACCGCTGTATCACCTCGTCCATTTACGGTAATGATAACTGCCTCTCTGGACTCTTTGCACTGCTTAGAAATTTCATTATAATGATTTCTTAAATCTGCTGACGGTCTGATTGCTGATCCCATAATGTCACCTCTTACTGATATTTTTATCGGTAGTCATATTATATCATAATTTGACTATTTATTAAATGAATTATTCATTCCTGTATTTCCCCTCAAAAAAAACAGTGCCTATGCCCCAGCACTATAAAGCTTTCCCACAAGTAGGCACCAACCAGAAAACTGGTAATACGCCGCCCCAAAAAAAGCCCATCCTAAGTAGATTTAGAATGGGCTTCTTACTATTTCAAAATCAACTGAGCAACTACCTCTACGTGCGCAGTATGCGGAAACATATCCACAGGCTGAAGATATTTCACTTCGTATAGCTTACCCAACTCCGCCACCTCTTTGGCTAGTGTAGTAGGATTACAAGAAACATAAACAATCTTCTTAGGCTTCACTTTCTTCAATGTATCCAGCAATCCCTTATCACACCCAGTTCGAGGTGGATCAACAACCACTACATCAGTTTTCCAGCCTTCTTTTACCCATTTAGGCAAGACATCCTCTGCTTTACCCACTTAATATTTGGCATGCTTGAAACCGTGCTTTGCTGCATTCTTCCTTGCATCTGCAATGGATTCTGAAATCACGGGAAGTGCTAGAATTTCTTCCTTTAAATTTTATATAAATTTGTCAAAACAAAGGTTATGTATTAAAAAAATAGGTAAAATTACATACAGTCAATCAATAGATTGTACTATTTATGATACTATTTAACTATTTTCTTAAAATTTAAACCAAAAATTAGAGGATTTACCTATTCTTTTGTTTAACTCACCTTATGTAACAAAACAAAATTAGAGGAAGAATACTATGTTTAAAAAACTAATTGCCTCATTAATTGCTTTAGTTATCTTATTCGGAATTGGGGCATTATGGAAACTCTTTCATCAGGAGAAATTCAGGGTTAACATACTATAAAGAACAAAGAACAAATTATTTTTATCTGAAGGCATATGCTAAACCAGAAAACCCACTTTTAGACAGTCCAGCTGGAAGACTTGCTCCAAGGACTAAATATGCTTATGGAAGTTATAAAGTTGTTGATTTTAAGAACCTCGCTAGAGAAGTGGCAAATGCAAGACAAGATGTTCTAGTGGCTACTGCTGTTCTAGTAGGAGCAGCTGGTGTAGCAACATTTGGATGGTGGACTGTAATTGCTCTATTAAGTGCAGCTGGAACAGCTGGCATTGCTGCATGGGAAATATATAATGCGAGTAATGATGGAACTAGCGCAATGAAAGAGGCTTATAATCTCTTAGGTACTGTGTAATATAAAGGAGGTTAAAATTTTGTTTGATATAATTGTTACTATCTTAAATGTACTATTTTTAGTATTAATCTTTTATGGACTAATTGAAAAAAGAGAGGCACCTAGAAGGGAGAAAGTAACATATTATTTTCTATTATTTTTACTCTTATTCTCTCTTAAAATGTTTGGTAATTAGTGTAGCAATTTTGTATGTAACTGCGGCAACAAAGTACCACAATTGCACGATGTGATTATAATAAAAACGCAGCAACCAATGTAAAGTTGCTGCGTTTTTATTATTGAAATAGTTTTTAGAATTAACCACTTACGTGACTCAACTAACTTAGGGATATCTACAACTGTTTTTTCATGATATTCAACAGAAAAGGTGCCAGGCACTATCTAATTTTTGGAAGGTGCCTGACACTGAGGATATTGCCTGAATAGGCAAGCTAATTCTAAAAATCTGCACTCCCCGTTGTTCGTGGAAATGGAATAACATCACGGATATTTTTCATGCCTGTTAAGAACATAATCAGTCGTTCAAATCCGATTCCAAAGCCAGAGTGTTTGGTTCCACCATATTTTCTAAGCTCTAGATACCACCAGTAATCCTCTTCAGACATTTCCATTTCCTTAATTCTTTGAGTGAGAACTTCTTCTCTCTCTTCACGCTGACTTCCCCCGATTAATTCACCAATTCCAGGAACTAATAAGTCAGTCGCGGCTACGGTTTTTCCATCTTCATTGGCTCTCATATAAAAGGCTTTAATATCTTTCGGATAGTCCGTTACGAAAACAGGACGCTTTTACACCTGTTCGCACAGGTAACGCTCATGCTCTGTTTGGAGGTCAATTCCCCATTCCACTGGGAACTGGAATTCCTCTCCTGTATTCTTTAGAATTTCAACCGCCTCTGTATACGTAACTCTCCCAAAATCAGCTGAGACGAGCTGCTGCATTCTCTCTAGGACTGTTTTATCAATGAATGAATTAAAGAATTCCATCTCTTCCGGAGCTTCTTCTAGCACATAGCCTATTACATATTTGATCATATCCTCAGAAAGATCCATAATATCGCCGAGCTCGGCAAATGCAACCTCTGGCTCAACCATCCAAAACTCCGCAGCATGGCGAGCCGTATTTGAATTCTCCGCTCTAAATGTAGGGCCAAACGTATACACATTACGGAAAGCCAAAGCAAATGCCTCTGCATTTAACTGGCCACTAACCGTAAGATTCGTTTCCTTATTGAAGAAGTCTTGACTCTCATCAATACGTCCTTCTGTTCTAGGCAGGTTATTTAAGTCCAATGAGGTGACTCTGAACATTTCTCCTGCACCTTCTGTATCACTGCCAGTAATGATTGGTGTATGAACATAGACAAATCCTTTTTCCTGAAAGAATTTGTGTAGGGCATACGATGCCAATGATCGTACTCTAAATACGGCAGCAAACGTATTGGTTCTTGGACGTAAATGAGCAATTGTTCGCAAGTATTCTAATGTATGTCTCTTTTTTTGCAGTGGAAAATCTGATGTTGAAAGACCCTCTATACTAATTCTTTCAGCCTTAATTTCAAAGGGCTGCTTCATTTCAGGCGTTGGAATGACAACCCCTTCAACCATAACTGAAGAACTAATAGGTAATTTTACCACCTCTTTAAAATTCTCAAGTGTATCATCCAAAACTACTTGTACACTTTTAAAAAAAGTACCATCATTTAGTTCTAAGAAACCGATTGATTTCGAATCACGAAGAGTACGAATCCAACCTGAAAGTTGAATTTTCGCATTCAAAAAGCCTTCCTGTTGCTTGTACAGTTCTTTCACTGTTGTTTTTACCATAACTACCTCCTGAAAAATATGTACTATGCAAAAAGGACAAAAGGTGCCAGGCACTATCCAATTTTCTGGAAGGTGCCTGGCACTGGCACTTGGCACTTTGTAAAAAAACAGTGCCTGTGCCCCAGCACTAAGGGTGCCGGCTGCAAAGGAACTTGAAACTGAATAAAATAAGTACACATGAGTTGATGTGATTCATTTTTCCTCTAACTTTTGAATTACATCATTTCACTGTCCCCATCCCCTCAACATTCTTTTCCAAAGCTATCAAGCAATGCACGCACTTCATCTGTTGATTTCGTGTTCATCAATTGATTTCGTAATTCAGCCGCTCCAGGGAAACCTTTGACATAAATTTTGAAAAAGCGATGAAGCCCTGTGATTGAACGTGGTAGTGCTTCCGCATATTGATCTTGAAGATCAAGCTGTAGCCTTAGAAGATCAAGGTATTCTTTACTGCTATGCTCTTTGGGCTCTTTTTCAAAAGCAAAAGGATTTTTAAAAATACCTCGCCCGATCATCACGCCATCAATACCATATTGTTTAGCAAGCTGTAGCCCAGTTTGACGGTCAGGAATGTCTCCATTGATTGTTAGTAGCGTATTGGGTGCGATACGGTCACGTAATTGTTTGATTTCCGGAATTAGCTCCCAATGTGCATCTACTTGGCTCATTTCCTTTCTTGTCCGTAAATGAATAGAAAGGTTCGCAATATCTTGTTTTAAAATATGCGTTAGCCACTCCTTCCACTCATTTACATCTATATTGCCAAGTCGTGTTTTCACACTGACAGGCAGTCCGCTCATCTTTGCTGCTTGAATAAGTTCTGCAGCAACGTCTGGACGCAGAATAAGGCCACTACCTTTCCCTCTCGATGCCACATTAGGTACAGGGCAGCCCATATTAATATCGACGCCTTTAAAGCCTAGTTCAGCCATGCCGATACTCATTTGACGGAAATAGTCGGGATTATCCCCCCAAATATGTGCCACCATTGGCTGTTCATCTTCTGTAAAAATCAAACGGCCACGCACACTTTTTATGCCCTCTGGATGACAATAGCTATCCGAATTTGTAAACTCTGTGAAAAACACATCCGGTCGACCGGCTTCACTTACTACGTGACGAAAAACAACATCTGTCACATCTTCCATTGGTGCAAGTACAAAAAACGGCCGTGGTAAATCACGCCAAAAATTATCTATCATTTAAACTCAAATCCTCTCAATATGGATACAACTTCAAACTCTTGGTCAAAAAATATAGAGCCAAATGTGCTACTTCTTTTACACTTAAATCATGCTTACCATCTTCTTATCAAACGAAAAGTACATTTGGACTTTTATTATTTTTGAAAAAACTATTGTGAAAATCAGAAATGTTTATTTTAACAAAAATCAGTCCACAATGGTATTTTTATAAACAAAAAAGCAGATGATAGATTTTTTCTATATCATCTGCTTTTCTATTATACCAACTTCAACCAAGCCACTGCTTCAACATGCGCAGTATGCGGAAACATATCCACCGGCTGAAGATATTTAACTTCGTAAAGTTTACCAAGCTCCGCCACATCCTTAGCGAGAGTTGATGGATTACAAGAAACATACACAATTTTCTTCGGCTTAACTTTCTTCAAAGTATCCAACAATCCCTTATCACACCCAGTACGAGGAGGGTCCACAACCACAACATCCGGTTTCCAGCCTTCTTTCACCCATCTAGGTAGAACATCCTCTGCTTTACCAACTTCATATTTCGCATGCTTAAAGCCATGTTTCACAGCATTCTTCCTAGCATCATCAATGGATTCTGAAATTACATCCATCCCACGAAGTTCTCTTGCATTTTCCGCTAACCAAAGTCCAATCGTCCCCACACCACAATAGGCATCCACTAGCTTCTCAGTGCCAGTCAAACCTGCTGCCCTTTTCACTTCATCATACAGTTTAACGGTCTGCACTGGATTCAACTGAAAAAACGCTCTAGCCGAAAGCTCGAATTGGAGATCACCAAGCACTTCTTGAATAGTTTCTTTCCCACCTAAATGCAGGGTTCTGTCACCGAAAATCAACGAAGTCTTCTCTCCATTAATGTTTTGCATGATTGATTTTACATCAGGAAGTCTTTTTTTAATTTGCTCAACAAGTTGATCACGCTTCGGAATTTCTTGCTTCGTCGTAATGAGGATGACTTGTAGCTCACCTGACTGAATCCCAACTCTCGTAACGATTGTTCGAACAAGTCCTTTTCCCGTTTTTTCATTATAGATTGATATTTGTAATTCCTCTAATATGGTTTTAACAACCTGCGTCACTTGGTTGGTACTTTGGTGCTGGACCATACAATCAGAAATATCAATGAGTTGATGTGAGTTCATTCCATATAATCCTGCAATCACTTTCTGCTTGTCTAATCCTACCTGAAGCTGACTTTTATTACGGTAATTCCAAGGCTCCTCCATTCCGATTGTTGGTCGAATGTCCAATCCGTCTAGGGCAAACTTGGCATAACGCTCGAAAGCTTGAATGACGATGTCCCGTTTTCCCCTTAGTTGTGCCGCGTAGCTTAGGTGCTGCAACTGGCAGCCTCCACATTGATCATAGACCGGGCAAGGTGGCTCTACTCGATCTGCAGACTTTTTTCGAACCTTTTTAATCTTAGCTTCAATCATAGAAGGAAGGACTTTTGTTGCTACTGCAACCACTTCTTCACCTGGAAGGGCACCTTGGACGAATACGACTTTTCGTTTAAAAAAGCCAACGCCTTCTCCATTGATTCCAATTCTTTTTATCGTTAAAGGAAAGGCTTGTCCTACTTCTAGAACTGCTCCTTCTTGTTGAGTATTTTTCAATTTGATCCGCTCCATTACTTTTTTGTTTCGAGGCTACGCCATAGGTAGAGGGATGCATAGCTTAAATAAGGCTCCCAGCCCTGAGACAACTCGTCCATCTGTTCATAGGTTGGTTTTTGCTCCAATCCGAAATAGATCTTCATCGCATTTTGGATGCCGATATCGGCTTTTGGAAAGAGGCTCTGCCTGCCATATCCGAACAGTAATAAGTTTTGGATGGTCCACTGACCAATACCTCGGATTTTTATCATCTTGGCAAATACCTCTTCATCCTCCAACCTCTCAAGCTCCTCTAAAGATAAATCCCCGTTCACTATTAATTTAGAGGTGTCGATGACATATTCAGCTTTACGCTGACTAAACTGTAGCTCGCGTAATTCCTCTACAGATAAGGATGCCACTTTCTCTGGTCTCGGATAAAACCAGATACCCTCCTTTTCTTCACCATAGGTTTTAATCAAACGCTCTGTAAGTCGAAAGGCAAACTTCATGTTTAATTGCTGATGAATAATACACTTTAGCAAACTTAAATAGGGGTTCAAATCTAATACCAACGGAGTACCTATGTGCTGCTGAACGAGCTCGTGCAGATTTGTTTTTTCAAAATGAATGCCGACCTCTTTTAACGATACATTCCATTGGAAAAGTCGTGATACTTCCTTAAGTACCTCTTCTTTATGCCCTTGTCCACTAACCAGAAATACAGGGCTCTGTTCATCACCCAAGCCCTTAGTCGTCACGATCTCTTTTTTCAAGCCTATGTACATTGGAAACCGAATACTGCTTTCTTCTAGGTTTATGTGGTTTAGCGGATCCATAGAAAGTCGTTGCAATACACTATCAAACCGATAGGGGCCTTGTATTTTAATCGCTTCTTGCCACATCTGTAAACATCCCTTCCGAACAAATTCTTTATTGTTCGTATTATATCATGGAATGGGCCTATTTCTGAATGTTGGTAGATTTGCTTACCAAATTGTCAGTACTCATGGTTTTCACGTAACTGTGCTTTAGAAAGGCAAAGGGTACGGAAAGAAGACACCTGAAGCTGCACCAATATCTAGTACGGTGGAGTCTTCAAATTGCACCCTTTGATTTTGAAGCCATCGGATCATTCTGTTCGTACGTTTTTGCCCTCTTCACTAAACGATTGTTCTCTGCCCACCTGCTAAAGACTTCTCCGTCGATCCTATGCTTGCCTGTGGTTTTTAATTTCTTTGACAACGCTGTAGGGTCTTCATTCCAAGCTGTCTCCCACTATCACTTCGAACTTTTTTGTATGATATCTGTGAAACTGGCTATTCTAATTCATGGTAGCTTGAAACCATGAAAAATAGTGCCGATGCTCATGAGAGAACATCGACACTGTCCATTTCTTTAACATCGTCATAACCAAAAATCCATTGGTGTGGCATGACTCTTTTCATCATTAAATCATCAAGACTTTTAAATACATACCCTTGTGCTTGAAGATCGGTTATTATTTTTTCCATGGCTATTGAATTATCTTTGGATACTGTATGCATTAAAAGAATGGATCCTGGATGGATTTGTTTCATTACTTGGTTGTAGGAATGCATCCATCCTTGTTGTTGATCTATTTTCCAATCAACAAAGGCTAAGGACCAAAATATATTAGTATAGCCTAACTGTCCTGATAAGGCGAGTGTTCGTTCACTAAATATCCCTCTTGGTGCGCGTAGATATTGCATACCTTTCTTTCCGGTTAACTTCTCAAATTCTTCACGTACCAATTCAAGCTCATTCTTTAGTCTCACATCACTAACCTTTGTTAAATCAGGATGATGCCAAGAATGATTTCCTATTATATGGCCCTCTGCATCCATTCGTTTGATCAAATCAGGCTGGCTTTTCAAATAATGACCGGTTACAAAAAAAGTTGCTGGTACCTTTTTCTTTTTTAAAACATCTAAAATCGGTGATGTATATCCATTTTCATATCCATTATCAAATGTTAAATAGATTTCCTTTTTGGATGGGTCTCCTAAGTAGACGCTATTATATTCTGCCAAAAGCTTGTCTAAATGGTTACCGGCTGAAGGAGATTCATGATCAACACTTTTCTTAAATCCCCAGTGTATTCTCGCATTAGAGTAATTGGATGCTTCTATTGAATGGAGGGCCGAAAATAACAATAAGCATGTCACAATCATTGAACATCCTAGCTTCCACTTCATCCTGTCATCCCCTTTCGTAGGACTTTCTTGTAGACAACTGCATTCGTTTTATTGGCGTACAATTAGTCTTTGTCTGAAAGGTTAAATCATGCTGTGAAAGGTTTTCCAACACAAAAAACCATATGGAGTTGTATCCACATGGTTTTTTACATTTTTATTTGAATACTGGCTCTTTGAATAGAGCAAGCTTTTCAAGAGATGACATTTCAATATCTCTGTGTAAGCTGTTTCCGTGTGCATCCATTGTGACGACTGCCTTAAAGCCTTCTACTTTAAGGTGCCACATGGCTTCTGGTATTCCGAACTGCATTAAGTCGACACCTTCAACCGATTTAATACAGTCCGCATAATATTGTGCGGCTCCACCAATCGCGTTTAGGTAGACTCCTCCATGCTCTTGTAACGCAGCAAGTGTCTTGGCACCCATTCCACCTTTTCCGATTACCGCTCGGATACCAAAGCGTTTCATAATATCCCCCTGGTAAGGCTCCTCGCGAATACTGGTCGTTGGACCCGCTGCTTTTACATGCCATGTTCCTTCTTCGTCCTTTAACATAACTGGCCCACAGTGGTAGATAACCTGCCCGTTTAAATCAATAGGAGAGTCATTTGTCGATAAATACTTATGGATCGCATCGCGGCCTGTATACATAAGGCCGTTAATGCTCACAACATCTCCAACTTTTAAATCACGAATTTGTTCTTCTGTAATTGGAGCTTGTAAGGTAACTTCTCTTGGACCGTCAACGGTTTCGACATTCTCATCATCGACTTCTTTTGAAAAATCAATTTTATCACCTTCTTGGTATAACCAGTCTTGAATGTCTCCAGTAGTAGGATCTAGCTTTACTCCTAAACGGCGATAGGCCCAGCAATTGTAAGCAACTGAAACGAAGAAGCTTGCTGGAATACGGTGCATCACCCCGACTTTACAGCCAAGAAGAGTGGTTTCCCCACCAAAACCCATTGTGCCAATTCCTAACTCATTTGCATGGTTCATCACATATTCTTCAAGCTTGCGAAGCTCCTCATTTGAATTCACATCTTCTACTGAGCGGAATAACTGTTCTTTTGCGAGATCATATCCACTTGAACGATCCCCGCCAATTCCAACACCAATAAACCCAGCGCTACATCCTTGTCCTTGAGCTTGGTACACAGAATGCATCACACATTTACGAATGCCATCAAGGTCACGACCGGCACGACCTAAACCTTCTAGCTCCGTTGGCAAGCTGTACTGAATATTCTTGTTCTCACAGCCGCCACCTTTTAAAATAAGGCGAACATCAATATAGTCTTTTTCCCACTGCTCAAATTTAATAACGGGAACACCCTCACCGAGATTGTCTCCACTGTTATCACCGGACAACGAATCCACTGCATTGGGACGCATCTTCCCGTCCTTTGTTGCTTGAACCATCGCTAATTTGATGGCTTCTTTTATTTTTAGTTGGTTCACTCCAACTGGTGTTTTAATTTTAAAAGTAGGTAATCCCGTATCCTGACAAATTGGTGAAACCAATTCATCAGCCATCGTAATATTATTTGTAATCGTGGCTAACGACATCGCTGCACTAGTACCTGCATTTTCTTTACTTTTAGCTAGCTTTATCGCACGACGTACGTCCTTAGGTAAATTAGTTGAAGTTTCAACAATCAACTTGTACATACTTTCTTGAAGCTTTTGCATTGTATATAAGGCTCCCTTCCCTTGCCTGTAGTAGACATTGCGCTTAAAAAGACGCATTTTTTTATAGATTCTACCCTATTATACGACGGTAAGGAGGATTTCTAAAGGATTTTGTAGGCGTAGCTGATAACATGAAGAGAAATCAAATAAATCAGTCGAGGAGAATTTGCTGTAATCTTCGTATTTGCTCGGAAATCTGGATATATGCTCGAAAATCTCATTTTATGCTCGGAAATGATAAATTATGCTCGAAAACCGAGATATATGCTCATATCATGTAAGCCCTCGCCAAGCCTGGCTGTAAAAACGTGTTTCTAGCCAATTCACGCCTTTTTCCCCAAAAAGACCCAGAAATTACTCTGCGTCTCTCTGGTCTTTCTTAAATTGCTCTACTTTGACTTCCATATCCTCTAACAGCTGAATTAAGCGATCAATATCGTCAAGCTCAGCATGTTCTGGGTCTAAATGGTCAATGACCTCAATGAACATTTTTAAACGGTTTTGTAAATAAGATAATTGTGAGTCTTTATCTGTTACTGCATTACCCATGATTTCTCTCCTATCATTGTTGTTATTTTTATTCTATAAAGATATCATAAACAAAGTATTTTTTCAGGAAGGAATTTGATATGACTACAAAAGTACACATACCTATGTTCCATTGAAGGCTTATTTAGACATTCAAGAGTATCAAAAAAAGACCGTTAACAAAATTTGGAATTTACGACAACCACTTATGCAATATGCATTGTGAGCATTGTGCTGTTGGCTATATTCTTCTTCAGCTAAAGGATCTCGAATTCCCTTTTGCTCCAAAGATTAGAGGAAATTCCACAATCGCGTGCAATTAGCATTACAGGTGGCGAGCCCATACTGTCCCTTCAATTCACTAGAGAATTACGTGATTTCTTTATAAAAGTATGCCCATAGCCGAGTGGTTCGCACACAGATCAACTAAAAATTTAACATTAGAACTAGAAGCTATGAAAGAATGATACCTTACTTAGATGTTCTAAATAGCTCATATAACTGGGGTACCATTGATGATTTTGTAGAGGGCGGCTTTGCCATGATGGCACGAAAGCCATCGTATGAGCAGGGTATGCTTTATTTTGACAGGATGATTGAAAATGCAAGAGTGTTACGCATGCTGGCGTGATTGCCTCAGCTGAAACGATGTTGAATAAACGAACATTGCCATTTTTGGAGAAAATCCATCGTCAAATAATTGAGGCAATGGGCTGCCAAAGGCATGAGATTCATCCCATGTATCCTAGTGATTTTGGGAAGAATTTAGAAATCCTAACGAAGGATGAGATCTGTAATGCCGTTCATCACCTTCTTGATACTAGAGGTTTGCTGTTTGGCACAAGTATTTAACACGTGGCTAGAGTCTAAGCTGGCAAAAGAGTTAAATTGTCATTGTCTCGCTGTCAAATGTCTAGGACCGAACATCTTAGTGAAAAATAATTAAGCTGGTGTTGTCGGTATAATCGTTGGACTTGGTGCACAGAGTCTTATTCGGGATATTCTCTCAGGTCTCTTTCTATTATATGAAAAACAGCTGCAAAAAGGTGACTTTGTAACAGTCAATAACACGTTTAATGGAACGGTTTTAGGATATTGGGCTCGCTTTTTAAAGGTGAGAGAGTGGAGTGGGAAACTGCTGACCATTAGTAAGGGGGAAATCAAACAAATCCAGAGCTATAACATTGATCGGGTGCGTGTCATTGAAAAGGTCGTAGCCAGTTACCGAGAAAATCCCAACCATGTTTTCACAGCCTTAGAAGAGGTGTGTGCAGTTAAACAAGAGTGTTCCTGATTGTTTAAAGAAAGACGGAAATGATTGTATGATTGAGCCCTTTCAAGTTTATGGAATGACCTCGTTTCGTTACAAGCAAATTTTCGAGGATATGAGTATTCCATAACAGGGCTTGTAGAAGACACTCTTTATTGGGAAGCATCGAAATCAACCCGAAGAGTAATTGCCCAAGTTTTTTTTGAGAAGGGAATTTCACTAGCGAAGGAGCGGCTTTTTTAGTAACGAGCAGGAAATGCCAGCTTCGACTAAAACCAGGCAGAATGAATAGGTCTGGTTTAGCAATTACAATAAATATGAAAATCCCGCTTTAAACACACAGGCGGGATTTTCTGCTGTTTTTATTATCTCGGTCTCTCCGAAACAACGAATCCAAATGACACATGGTCCTGAACAGGAATCCATGCACCGATTCCCTGAGAGGTTATATTCTTTACAACAATACTTCTCTTATTTCCTTTTAGAACGATATACACTTCGCCAAACGTTACTTTTCCTTTTTCACTAACAGCTGGAGCGTAAGCATATAAATATCCTAGTCTTTTGGGAGCAATATTATAAACTTGATCTTTTTTGGTTCCTCCTCCAACGACTGTGTGGAAGGATAATGGGAGATTTGTTTTTTGCATGGCCTCGAGTAGCATCATTTTCTTCACTTCTTCAGTATTCTCGATTTTAGCCGTTAATCCACCTTTTACATGCTTCTCAGCTTCCTGCTGATAATGGATTTGTTTATTGATGGTTCCACCACGATTATCATTCAAGTTTGTATTTATTTTTTGATATTCCCAATTCGGGCTTGTTTCTGTAGATTCATAATTCAGAGGCCACTGTCCCATGTAGATGGTTGCACGGTAACCAAACGCCATTGGAGCATCAGATATCGATGTTTCATTCAGCATTTTAATTAAATCTGGATTCTCAATTGGGACTTCAGATGTTTCAATTAGCTGCTGTGAAAGGTCACTCGGTTGGAGATACGGTAAATCTTGCGTTGGGTTCGGATAGGTATTTTCCTTAGAAATGTTCATTACTGAACTTGGGACTTCTACTTTCCTAGAACTAGGGACTTCTACCTTCCCCTCTGGCTTCTCCTCCACCTTTTTTTGTTCAGCATATGTGGGATAAGTAAGACCTAACAAAAGAAAAGAAATAACAATAGCAGCGGCTATTTTTTTCATTCTACTTATTGCTCCTTTCAGGATAGATAAACTATGTTCTTAGTTTTTTCATTAAAGAATAAGTTTATCCATGAAAGGACCTTTTTTTAAAACCATTTATTCTTTAGTTGTTCTAGCCTAGGAAAGAAAAGTTGGACAAGTGGCCCCACTGAAAAAGCAATGATGATGGTTCCAAGGCCTATTGGCCCCTTAAAGACTAGGGCTAAAACAAGTGCTGTCAGCTCCCCAATTGTTTTCGCAATCATTAAATTTACTTTCAGTCGGAATTGAATGGACAGCATGAACCGGTCGATTGGGATCAAAGGATACTTGGCCTGTAAATAAGTGGAAATCCCAAGAGAAAGAAAGACGAGCCCTAGAAGTAAAATCACGATTTGATGCATAAATTGTGTTGGATTTAAGGTCTTAAAAACATAAATGAGCCAAAAATCAATGAGTCCACCGACAATTACAATGGTCAGGACTGCGAATATATCTGGTCTCTCTTTTAATAGGAGTGCATTTAGAAGGATAAGAATGAGTCCAACGATAATGACCCAACTTCCAACAGTCAATCCAAATGTAGACGATAATCCTACGTTCAGTGCATCCCAAGGTCCCGCTCCTAAATCCGATTTTATCGTTAATGTTACTCCGATTGATAAGATGAGAAGTCCGATTAGATAAAATGTTAATCTTTTACTATGCATATATTTCTCCTTTGATTGTCATTATGAATAGCATACCACTTTTTGCATCATGTTAGATTTTACCAACTTTTTAAACTAATTTGAATATTTACAACATTTAATTTACATGCTACAATGAAGTCACCCTAAAGCTTTTCATTCCTTAATTCCTAAGTTTTATTTGCACTCATTAGTATGCCCTACCAACGAGCCCTGTCATTATGACAGGGCTTTTTGAATTAATATCTACATTTTATCGCTTTAAAGGAATGGGGGCCAGGCCCCCATTCCTTTAAAGCGATAAAGTTTGTTATAAAATTCTTTGGTTTTGGCATATTAAGTGGTAGTAAATTTATTAAAAAGGGGAGCTGGGAAGTATGGATGAGAAGTTGAAACAAAAAGTGGTTGAGTTAATGGATGGTAATAAGGTTGGAACGTTAGCGACTATTCGAGAGAACAAGCCATTTACTCGTTTTATGAATTTTAATCATGATGAAGTAACCTTATATACCGCTACAAACAAGCATACACATAAGGTAGAGGATATCTCTCAGAATCCTTCTGTTCATATTCTACTGGGCAATGAAGGTGGCTCTTGGCATGAATCATACTTGGAAATTGAAGCAGTAGCAGAGATAACCGATGATGCTGCATGGAAGGAAAAATGCTGGGATGAGCATTTGCACAAGTGGCTAGAAGGTCCACAGGATCCCAATTATGTCGTGTTGAAACTTACCCCAAAGAGTATTCGAGTATTTAGTGAAGCAGGGAAAGATCCAGAGGAATTATCGTTATAACGCTTTTTTTAAGGTATACCTACAAATTAACAATCTATATAAAAGCAGTGGATTTCAACGATGAAATCCACTGCTTTTTACTTTCCAATAGGTAGAAATTGTTTAATTCGACTAATTGTTGTTTTTAAACTAGCGTGCAATTTATTTTGATGCCCATCATGTCAAAATTAACGTGGTCGGTAAACTAAGGTGCTCTTTGTTGACCGTTAACAGACAATATTGGCGCGGACGGTAACCTAAGATCCATTTTGATGCCACGTGAATAGAAAAATCTTAATTGAAATTCTTTATGCAGCTAAGATTTATTATAAAAGCTCAAACGTCTCTTCGATCACAATACTCCCTTCAACTGATTGCACCATTGGACAGTTCTTCCTTGCAAGGTGAATAGCCTTTTCAATCGAATCATGCTTTAAGTCTTGACCCTTGATACGATAGTGAATGATGATTTTCTCTATTTTATTTGCTCTGTCGGGGTCTCTTTTTACATCCGTGTCAATGGTGATGTCTTCAACCAACATTTTCTTCTTAGTTAGAATCGTTCGTAACACACCTCCACTACAAACGGCAATGGACGCGGCCATTAACTGATACGGGCGAAATCCATATTCCTCGTTACCTGACACATGAAGCTCTCCAAATTCTAAATCTGCTTTAAACCCAACTTCCTTCATTTCAAATCTCATTAAAATACACATCCTCATTAAACTTTTTAATAGCCTATATACAAACATTATAAGAGGGTGTTCAAAAAGTCCGGCAAAAATAGCTTCAAATTTCTTCGTCAGCTCGTCTCTCCGCTCCTCACGTATACAAAACATACGCTCCGGTGCTCAAGACTTCGCTTCCTCGAACTTCTTTGCTCTTTTTGTCCTCCTTTTTGAACAGACTCTATAATGAAAAAAGTACTTGTACGAATAGAAATTCAACACCATTCCTCGAATATTAAGGTTGGCATTCTAATCATTCGATGATACCATCTCTTATGTATGATTTCTTTCATAAAGAATCGAGGAACAAAATGAACAATCGTTTTAGATTTTGGATTTTAGTTAGCATTGTGGCAATATCGGGCTTTTCTCAAGGTATGCTTCTGCCTTTAATCGCCATCATTTTCGAGAAAAGCGGTCTAAACCCAACGATCAATGGATTAAATGCAACGGCCTTATATATTGGAATATTAGTAGCCTCACCCTTCATGGAGAATCCCCTACGAAAATATGGTTATAAGCCGGTTATTATTTCTGGTGGATTTCTCGTCATCATAGCACTCGCTCTTTTTCCAGTATGGAGTTCCTTCTGGTTTTGGTTTACTCTCCGGCTACTTATTGGGGTTGGGGATCATGCCTTACACTTTGCCACTCAAACATGGATTACCTCGTTCTCAACCAAAAACAACTTAGGAAGAAACATATCCTTATACGGTTTATTCTTTGGTATTGGTTTTGCAGCAGGTCCACTTATGACTCCGTTAGTCAACATCAATGAGGCACTGCCCTTTATTGTTTCTTCTGTTCTTTGCTTGATAGGTTGGATATTTCTATTTTTCTTAAAAAATGATTTCCCAGAACAACAAATGGAAGTAAATTCATTTATGAACACGATTAAACGTTTCAATAAAGCCTGGAAATACGGATGGGTAGCTTTTCTTCCACCACTAGGATATGGATTTTTAGAAAGCTCATTAAACGGGATATTTCCTGTATATGGACTTAGAATAGGCATCAGTGTAACAAATGTATCCATCTTACTCACTTCTTTTGCAGTTGGTAGTATCATTACTCAGCTTCCATTGGGGATATTAAGTGATAGAATTGGGCGTCGTAATGTGATCATTCTTGTGTTATCAACTGGCGCGGCTGCCTTTATCGCCTCAAGTCAGCTAGAACATTCTATCGTTGGTCTAGCCATATCTTTTATAATCGCAGGTATGATGGTTGGATCTACTTTTTCACTAGGGATTAGTTATATGGCAGACCTCATGCCAAAGAACTTATTGCCTACAGGAAATTTATTATGTGGTGTTTTCTTTAGTATCGGAAGCCTTGCAGGTCCTATATTGGGGGGGCTCTTTATTCAAGTGTTTCAACAAGTTAGTTTCTTTCATGTTATTAGTTTCGTTTTATTAAGTATTTTAGTTGCTGTTTTAAGTTCTGGGAAGAAAGCTTTGCAACCTGTTAATGAAGGCTAGTCATTTATTTTTAGAATTATATTTATTCAACGCACGAAAGAAATTACAGGGGATCCGATGTTGTGTATGACAGATGCAGAAAATCGAGCACATTTATAATACAACCTGCTAACAACTTGAATTAATAGCAGAGTAAAAGGGACCCCAATAGGTCCCTTTTTTTAATGATATCCATTTTGTCCATTTGCACTACTACTCGTTTTCTGTCCAGGGCTTTTACCGCCGTCTTTCGTCTTGGTTTTTTTCTTCTTACTCATTAAGCAGTCCCCCTAAAAGAAATGAAAGTATGTCTTTCAATACTAGCTTCTCCCTATAAGCAACGTCCTAATGAAGGAAATATTATGTAAGCTTTTCCTCTCGAAAGCAATTTAGAATTGCATTGATTTCTCCACCAATGAGAATAATCATCCCTGTTAAATAAAACCAAATCATTAAAACGATGATGCCTCCCAGGCTCCCATATGTTGCTGAGTAATTACCAAAATTCCCAACGTAGTAGGAAAATACCGAGGAAACAAGAATCCATCCTAAAGTGGCAAAAACTGCACCGCTAAAGACTTCTTTCCAATGTAAATGCTTGTTCGGAGCAAAATAATAAAGACAGCTAAATACAATTAAGAGAACGATAAAGCTAACTATCCACCTTGCTGCATTCCATATCGTTAAAAAGGTATCGGATAAACCAAAGGCCGAAAACACAAAAACTCCAATTTGCTCACCGAAAACAGGCAATAATAAGGCAATAACAATCACAACGATCATCGCAAGCGTTAGTAAAACAGACATTAGTCTCGCTACAATGAAAGAACGAGTTTCTTTTACGTCATAGGCTCGGTTAAATGCTCGAATGACAGCATTTAGTCCATTTGATGCTGTCCAAATGGTGGCGATAATTCCGAATGAGAGTAATCCTCCATTTTGTTTTTCTATAATGGCAGCTAAAGTTGTTTCAATCATCTTCATTGTTTCTCCAGGCGCATATTGCCTCATAAACTCAAGTACACTCTCTTGCGAAAAAGGTAAATACCCGATAAGAGTGATCAAGAAGATTAGGAATGGAAAAAGTGATAGTAAGAAAAAGTAGGCTAACTCAGCTGATAAGCCTGCTATTTCATCATTATGGTATCTTTTCCAAAGTTCTTTTAGTAAAGATTGATCTGAGGACTTCTTCATAACCTATTCAACCCAATCTCTTTTTTGTTTTATTTTCCCTAGATTTACTTATATTAAACTAGGGTAGAATTTCATAGAATTTCTCCGAAAAATTAAAGTTGGTGGTAATGGTTTTATCATGTTTTGAATTTTTCATGATACAATAATGATAACGTGCTATTTGAAGGAGCTGATACGGTTGGATTTGAAAGAAAAAAAGGTTGAAAACATTGAATATATGGTGACCGAGATTACTACAAAATTAAGAATTCTTAATGCTGGTGTTTTAAAATCATCTCATTTTAGTGAGGAAGCATACGAAGAGCTTAAGGATATTTATATGCTTGTAAAGAACAAAGATCACTTTTCAATCAGTGAAATGCAAGCCATTGCAGAAGAACTAGGAAATTTAAGAAAATAGTGCAGCTATTGTAGCTGCACTATTTTTCTGATTCGACAATCCCGGTAATCAAGAGTGTGTAATGATCTTCAAGCGATATCTCCTGATTGGAGTCTAAATATCGAACAACTGGACGCTGCATAAGCGATCTAATCTTTGTTACAATAGCCTTTTTTCCATTGTTTAGCATAACCTTTGTCCCTGGTGAGTAGCTCGGGATGCTATCGATAAAGGATTGAACAATCTCTTGACTATATCCCACTCCACTTTTAGTCATAATCATCTCCATGGCCATGTGTGGTGGAATATTCTCTCGAGAGATCATGTTCTCATATAGATTACAAATTCCACAAATCTGGGCAAAATCATGAAATTCCTTATCAGATATACCTCTTGGAAATCCTTCTCCATTTAATTGCTCATGGTGCCCAAAGGCTACATGTGCAGATATTAACTTCACTTCTCTTACCTTACGTAAGTAATCGAATCCAGCTTGGGGATGTTGTTCATCATCAGTTGTAACAGCTTTGCCAATATCATGTAATAAAGCCCCTAAGGCCAAATCCCTTAATCGTAGGCTATTAACTGATAATTTTTTTGCAACCTGAAGAGAAAGCAGCGTAACATTTACTGCATGGGCATATTTACGCAGGTCTTCTGGAATGGAGGTTGTAGGTATGAGGACAATTGCTTTTCTCTTTGAAACTTCATCAATCAGCTTCGAACAGATTTTTTGAAGCTCACGAATTTCAAATATTTTTTTGGAGGATGCAACCTCATACACTTTTTGGATACCTTCAATGGCATCCATCCATGTCGGCATGTCCACCATTTCTTCCATTGTAATGTCCTTTGAAATAAAATCCTCAACAAAAAGGTACCGGATATCCATGTCCTCTAATCGTTCTAAATATTTAGGATGAATGGTCCTGCCAGCTGCTAATAACACCCTTTTTCGTCGGTCATATATGGGCCTCGCCAATTGCATGGTTATTTGGTTATATTCAGAGATACCTATTAATCTCATTAGCTAACTCCCTTTTTCTGCGCGCTACATCTATTATTAAATCAAAAAGACTAGGATGTTTACTTCCTAGTTCCGATTATCAGGAAAGGGATTCCCCTCTCTTCCATAATTCTTTAGGGTTACGTTCATATACCGAATCCTCTCGGTACATAAATTGATTCACTATGAATTCTCTTCTTATTGTAGCAAAATCCTCGTGGAAATGCTTGATAAATTCATTCATTTCTTTTTCCTGATACTTTCTGCCATGCTCTAATTTTTCAACCATAAACTCTAGAATGATTAATTTTTTCTTCATTTGAGAGGGTATCTGCTTTAATTTTCCTTCTTTTGTGAAAAAATTACGAATCACATTCTCTCTCACTTGTTGGTGTTCCATTTTTGGTAACCGTCCCTTCCATTTCTTCTTTCACTAAAACAAGTATATCAAAAAAACACCACTTAACATTAGTGGCGTTTCCAAGTATATAAAAATTACGAATCCTTCAAAACAAGTGCATCCAATGCTGGTGAACCACCTGCTAGACCCACAGCATAGATGGAGTAAGCTGTATTTGGTAGGAGGGTTAAGGTAGGAACTTCTAGTGCAACATTGTTCGTTCCACTGACTATCACTTGTAAATCCACTTTACCCGACGGAACATTTTGATACGGACTTGAATCTCTAAATGCAATCTCAGAGAACAAAACATCCCCTCTTTTCGTTACTATATCAACTGCAGGGGCATTAGGAGATAAATGTACAAACCTAGCTTTCGTTTGACCATATTCTACAAATGGTTTATCTACAACGGGCTGAAGATCTAGGTCATTTAATGTGCCCGTTGCAGCTAACGTGTAATAAACGCTTGGCATAACAGTAACATTTTCTCTTAACACAGGTTGATTCATCTGTCCCGCAGGATAAACCTCAATAGTATGTGGCCCAACAGGAACATCTAAATATTCACTATATTGTTTAAAAAACACTCCTTGAAGGACTTTTTGTCCATCTACATAAATATCCACTGCTGGTGCATCTGGAGAAGCATGTAAAACCCTTACTTTTGCTTTTGTCACATCATCGGTAGGCCTTTCAAAACGATATTTTCCTTGATTCAAACACATGAAAGCTTGTTGCATGGCTTGAAGATGCTTTTGATAATAGTGAATATGACAGGCTGGATCATGGTACTTAAAATACGTCGACATAAGATCATATTTTGCAGCTAACAAAAAGTAATAATCGGCTTGTGGATTCATAGGATACATTCACAATTCCCCCTTTTATTCATTCCTTTAAAGGCTATGACTAGCTGCTTGACTACTTTCCTACCTTTTTTGTAAATGAATAATCAAGTCCTTCCACTCTTTGCATATATGTAGATAAGGGGGAATGCAAAATGGTTGCGATGTGGCTAACTTTGTTATCTTTATTTGCTTTGTTGATGATGGGGCTTTTCGTTTTTTACTATTCAATTAGAAGTAGCGTCGAACCAAACGATTCTCATAAGATTGACCCGTTACCTGAAAAAAGGGAAAAGTAAGAAGCTACCAGATGTCGGTAGCTTTTTTTGTGTTCTTATTCTTTTTAAAGTTTTTAAAGTAAATAAAACCCTATTCCCATAATCACATAGGCAGCAAGTAAAGTTGCTCCTTCAAACCAGTTTGTATCTCCGTCATTTGTTATGGAAATAGTTAATAGGACTGCCGAAACCATCGCAATCAATTCTGGTAAAGAAAACACGAGTGGCATGCTCACAGGAAAAAATAACGAGATGAGAACTAATAGTGGTGCCACAAACATAGCTATTTGTAGCGTCGATCCTACAGCAATTTCAACGGCAATATCCATCTTATTTTTATAGGCAAATATGATAGCAGATGCGTGTTCTGCCGCGTTCCCCACGATTGCAACAATGATTACCCCGATAAATAATTCCGTCCAGCCAAACACCTCAGCAACTTCAGTAAAGGTATGTACAAGGCTTTCTGAAACATAGGCAACAGCAACTGTTGCTAAAGCGAGTACAATGATCGCCTTCCACTTGCTCCATTCTGGCTCTTCATGTGAATGCTCAGCTTCACTTTTATGCTGATACACCCCACGATGCGTCACTAAGCGGAACATTAACGCTGCCACATAGAGGAAGATTAATATGACTGATATTCCTATACTTAAGCTGAGTGTCTTTGATTCATTCATTGTCATTGAAAACACCTCTGGAATCACAAATGCTACAATAACTGCAAACATAAGTAACCCTGAATTATGACGTGCATCATGAACATTAAATGTTTGCCTCTTATACTTTAAACCTCCAACAAAGAAGGATAGTCCTGCAACTAACAGTAGGTTCCAAAGGACAGACCCGGTTAAGGAAGCGAGTACAACACCTACTAGACCAGCTTTCAAGGCGAAAATGGAAATAATAAGCTCCACTGCATTACCAAACGTCGCATTTAATAATCCACCAATTTGAGGCCCTGCTACAATGGCTAAGCTTTCAGTTGCTCTGCCCATAAAGCCAGCCAAGGCAACAATCGTTATGCAGTAGATGACAAACATTAACACAGTCGGCCAGTGCAGGAAGCCCCCAATTACAGATAGATAAAGGCAATCCAATTAGAAGAACAAAGAAAAACAGTTTATTCACCATGACACTACCTCGGTTCTATTCTGTTTACTCCAACGTTATCATATTGTTCTCAGTCCCGATTAAGCTCTATTTGGGACACGGGCTTCCTGTTTTTCCCGATCTCAGTCCCGATTAGGCTCTATTTGGGACACAAGCTTCCTGTTTTTGCGGTTCACAGTCCCGATTAGGCTCTATTCGGGACACGGGCTTCCTGTTTTTGCGGTTCACAGTCCCGAATAGGCTCTATTTGGGACACGGGCTTCCTTTTTTTGCGGTTCACAGTCCCGTTTAGGCTCTATTTGGGACACGGGCTTCCTTTTTTTTGTTCTCAGTCCCGATTAGGCTCTATTTGGGACACAAGCTTCCTTTTTCTCCCGATCCAGTCCCGATTAGGCTCTATTTGGGACACAAGCTTCCTTTTTTTCCGGTTCCCAGTCCCGAATAGGCTCTATTTGGGACACGGGCTTCCTTTTTTTCCGGTTCCCAGTCCCGATTAAGCTCTATTCGGGACACAAGCTTCCTTTTTCTCCCGATCCCAGTCCCGATTAAGCTCTATTTGGGACACAAGCTTCCTTTTTCTCCCGATCCAGTCCCGATTAGGCTCTATTTGGGACACAAGCATCCTGTTTTTCCGCTACCCAGTCCCGATTAGGCTCTATTTGGGACACAAGCTTCCTTTTTCTCCCGATCCAGTCCCGATTAAGCTCTATTTGGGACACAAGCATCCTTTTTTTCCGGTTCCCAGTCCCGATTAGGCTCTATTCGGGACACAAGCTTCCTTTTTCTCCCGACCCAGTCCCGATTAAGCTCTATTTGGGACACAAGCTTCCTTTTTCTCCCGATCCAGTCCCGATTAGGCTCTATTCGGGACACAAGCTTCCTTTTTCTCCCGACCCAGTCCCGATTAAGCTCTATTTGGGACACAAGCTTCCTTTTTCTCCCGATCCAGTCCCGATTAGGCTCTATTTGGGACACAAGCATCCTGTTTTTCCGGTTCCCAGTCCCGAATAGGCTCTATTTGGGACACAAGCATCCTTTTTCTCCCGATCCCAGTCCCGATTAGGCTCTATTTGGGACACAAGCATCCTGTTTTTCCGGTTCCCAGTCCCGATTAGGCTCTATTCGGGACACAAGCTTCCTTTTTTTCCCGATCCCAGTCCCGAATAGGCTCTATTCGGGACACAAGCATCCTGTTTTTCTGTTTCCTAGTCCCGATTAAGCTCTATTCGGGACACAAGCTTCCTTTTTCTCCCGATTCCAGTCCCGATTAGGCTCTATTCGAGACACAAGCTTCCTTTTTCTCCCGATCCCAGTCCTGATTAGGCTCTATTTGGGACACAGGCTTCCTTTTTCTCCCGACCCAGTCCCGATTAGGCTCTATTTGGGACACAAGCTTCCTTTTTCTCCCGATCCCAGTCCCGATTAGGCTCTATTTGGGACACAAGCATCCTTTTTCTCCCGATCCAGTCCCGATTAGGCTCTATTTGGGACACAAGCATCCTTTTTTCCGGTTCCCTGTCCCGATTAAGCTCTATTCGGGACACAAGCATCCTTTTTTTCCCGATCCCAGTCCCGATTAGGCTCTATTTGGGACACAAGCTTCCTGTTTTTCCGGTTCCCAGTCCCGATTAGGCTCTATTTGGGACACAAGCTTCCTTTTTCTCCCGATCCCAGTCCCGATTAGGCTCTATTTGGGACACGGGCTTTCTTTTTCCCGGTTCCCAGTCCCGAATAGGCTCTATTTGGGACACGGGCTTCCTTTTTCTCCCGACCCAGTCCCGATTAGGCTCTATTCGGGACACAAGCTTCCTTTTTCTCCAGATCCCAGTCCCGATTAAGCTCTATTCGGGACACAAGCATCCTGTTTTTCCGGTTCCCAGTCCCGAATACGCTCTATTCGGGACACAAGCTTCCTTTTTCTCCCGATCCCAGTCCCGATTAGGCTCTATTCGGGACACAAGCATCCTTTTTCTCCCGATCTCAGTCCCGATTAGGCTCTATTTGGGACACAAGCTTCCTTTTTCTCCCGATCCAGTCCCGATTAGGCTTTATCCGGGACACAAGCTTCCTTTTTTCCCCGATCCCAGTCCCGATTAGGCTCTATTTAGGACACAAGCATCCTTTTTTTCCCGATCCCAGTCCCGATTAGGCTCTATTCGGGACACAAGCATCCTTTTTCTCCCGATCCCAGTCCCGATTAAGCTCTATTCGGGACACAAGCATCCTTTTTCTCACGATCCCAGTCCCGATTAGGCTTTATACGGGACACAAGCATCCTTTTTTCCCGTTCCCTGTCCCGAATAGGCATCATTCTTGGACTATTTGAACTTACTATACATCTTATCTCCGTAATCCTTAAATGCAGAAGAATTTGATATCTGCCGCTTTTTCACTAAGCTATTTAGTCGGACTGTTTTCGCATTTAGCTGCCTCTTAAAGATTCCTATTTGATGTTCATCCTTACTACTAGCTATTAGATCCTCAATCGTTTTCATTTCACTCTTTAGCTTATGCTCCTCAGGATTATAGCCACCATTTTTAAGCATTTTATACGCCATTCGGAGCTCCTGGGGAATGGAGGACAAATCTTCTAGCTCTAAAGGTTTTCCATAACCAGGAAGGTCTTTAAATTCTCCTTCTTCATACGCTCTTCGAATCTTGTCTTCTGAAGCCACTATTGAATAATCCACCCTGTTCACCTCTTTCGATCATTTTCCTTCTCCTATTATTGTATCGAAAAAAGGTAACAGATAAGCCGTTTAATTAGGACAAAATTCTGAACAAATTAAGTAGATTTTTCATATTCATCCATTGGTGCAACTTTTAGAGTCAGCAAAGCACACTTTGCTCATGGCTTATTAATGTACCCACATGTTCTCCAACACAAAGTCTTTTCATGACTCCGGATTGATCAAAGTTAAAGACATGTACAGGTAGATTGTGGTCCCGAGCCAGGAGGAGTGCCGCTTGGTCCATCACTTGAATGTTTTGGATAACAACGTCTTGATAATTTAAATGTCGATACATTCTCGCCGTTCTATCTCGTTTGGGATCGCTCGTAAATACGCCATCCACTCCTTGTTTTGCCACTAAGATAGCCTCACAATTTGTTTCGAGAGCTCTTTGTACACTTGGATAATCAGTTGTAACAAAAGGCTGTCCATTTCCCCCTGCAAAGATGACAACATAACCTTTTTCTAAATGGTGGATGGCACGAAGGCGAATATAAGGTTCTGCAACTGTCGCAACAGGAACAGAGGTCATGACACGTACTTCTTTACCTGTCTGTTTTTTAAGTACACCTCTAAGCATTAAACTATTGATAATGGTGCCCATTGTCCCAATATTGTCTGCTTCCACTCGGTCGATTCCCCATATCTCTGCAAGCTTTCCTCTAAAGATATTGCCTCCACCCACAACGATGGCAACCTCTATTCCCAATTGAACAATTGACTGCACCTCATCAGCAATGTGATTGAGACGTTCTGGATCAAAGTTCTCTCCATCTTCACCTGCTAATGCTCCCCCGCTTAGCTTGATTAAAACACGCTTGTATCTAATCATCCTAAAAAACTTCCTCCGCTTTTTCGCAAAAAAAAGAACAATAGCCTAAGCCATTGTTCAAAAAATAAATAAGAGTGACTGAATGAAAGAACGATACATGTATTCATACAGACCACTCCCTTCATTGATATTTGCTAAATCTTCATAATTATATAGACAGTTAACTAATATTTCAACGATTTTTTACTATATATATGAGAGGATTTCAGAATTGATACATTCATATCTACTTTAAAATATTGGCTGTCATTTCGTTTCTAAATGGTCCTTTATTTCCTCAAGTGTTGCATCAAGTTGCTCGCCCCAGTGGTCATTTTTCGTTGAGAAAACAACCGTTCCATCCTCAGAAAGAAGCCCATAGCCACGGTAAGCAATATCATTGTTTTTCATACCCATTTGCTCAATCAGTGCTAATTTCGGATCTGATATAAATGGAACACTTTCGCCAAATTGTTCTTCCAATGCTGTGAAAAGCTCCTTTTGTTGCGCGGGCTCATCCCCACTCACGATATACATATCCACACCTAACTCTTTAAACATGTCTAGATTCTCATGCAACTGAACCAGCTGCTGTTGACACAATGTTCAGGTGTAGGTCGTCATGAAGAAAAACAGCACCGGCTTACTACCTGGAAACGTAATTTCGGTACCGTCCTGGTTCTTCAACACGATAGGTTCACTAACCGCGGCTTGATTCCCACAAGCAGCAAGAAAAAGCATACATAATCCTAGCAAAGTTAGTACGATCTTTTTCAAAATAATCACCACTCCCAACTTATCAATTTAGGCATTTCTACCCATTACTTTTAGTACCTAATTATACCTATAAGTTCATATACAGCTATCAAACAACCTTGTACTACTTTTAATTGAGCATTTTATTAACCTGTATGCGAAAATAGACTAGTAAATCAACTAAAATTACTGGAGGTAAACGATATTGAATAGATTACAGTCTACAACCACCCTACATAACGGTGTCTCCATGCAATGGCTTGGACTTGGCGTTTTTAAAATAAAAGAAGGTACTGAAGTCGTTGATTCTGTAAAAGCAGCTATTAAAAACGGGTATCGAAGTATTGATACCGCAACCATCTATCAAAATGAAGAAGGTGTCGGTCAAGCTATTAAAGAATCCGAGGTCGCACGCGCAGAGCTTTTCATCACGACGAAGGTATGGAATTCTGAACAAGGCTATGAATCCACTCTCCAAGCATTTGAAACTAGTCTTGAAAAGCTTGGACTGGACTACCTTGATTTGTATTTAATTCACTGGCCAGTAAAAGGGAAATACAATGACACGTGGAAAGCCCTTGAAAAGCTATATAAGGATGGTCGTGTCCGTGCCATTGGTGTTAGTAATTTTAACATCCATCATTTAGAAGATTTGATGAGTAATGCCGAAATTATGCCAATGGTAAATCAAGTGGAATATCACCCACACCTCACTCAAAAGGAACTTCATGAGTTCTGTAAACAGAATAGTATTCAGCTTGAAGCATGGTCTCCACTTAAGCAAGGCAAGCTTCTTTCTGAGCCTACTTTGATTGAAATCGCTGAAAAATACCAAAAATCCACGGCTCAAATTATTTTACGCTGGGATATTCAAAACGAAGTGGTTACCATTCCAAAGTCTATCAAAGAGAGTAGAATCATTGAAAATTCTAGTATTTTTGATTTTGAACTAACATCAGAAGAAATGATGAGGATCGATGGACTTAATCGCAATGAACGAAATGGTTCTGATCCAGATAACTTTGATTTTTAAAGAGATAACAAGTACCCTTGATTCGCACAAGTGTGATCAAGGGTTTCCTCATGTCTATGCTCCCACTAACCATTACTCTCAAAAAATCTCCATAAGACTGAAGTCTTACTTAAATGTAGATCTTTAGAGCATTCTAACTTTAGCTGCATTATTTTAACATAAAACATAGGAAAAATTTACAAACTATATCCACTTTCAAGGTATTTTTTTAGCCTGGAAGCATTATAATCAATTTGGTGTATATAAACACGAAATCAGAGGAAATCATTTATGAAGTCAATTATACGGTTTAGTATGAACAACAACGGAATTGCCTTATGTCTTCTCATCATGCTAGTTGTCGGGGACGGCATTTATTCCCTTCAGCAAATCAATATCGAAAAATACCCGAACATTGATATCCCGTATTTAACCGTATTAATCGTCTATCCCGGTGCATCCCCAGAGCTCGCTATGAAAGAAATCGGTGAGCCTTTAGAAAAGGAATCAATGAATGTGGATGGGGTCAAAAATGTCTATTCAGACGGACTTGCAAACGCTGTGTATGCCACAATGGAGTTTGATCTTTCGGTCAAGATGGATGATGCGGAACAACTAATACGAACGGCTGTCGATAAAATTAAACTACCCGAAACAGCTGAAGCACCAGAGTACATTAGAGAAGGACCTGAACCAGATCCTACTGTCTATTCGGTCGGAATCTATGCAAAAGGGCAATTAGTTAAGGTTCAATCTTTTGTAAAAGACAAGATGGTACCCGAACTTGAATCCATTGAAGGCGTTAGTTCTGTTCAATCAGATGGACTATTTGATAACAAAATTTTCATTAAAACTCTCCCAAATGAACTGCTAAAGTACGGTCTAAGTCTCGAAGATGTGAAGCAAGCCATCATCTCAAATAATATGTCAATCCCAACAGGTAATGTCGATCTATCAAGTGCGGTGTTTCCAGTACGTCTAGATAACGAACTTGCATCAATTGACGAAATAAAGAATTTGGATGCCTTCATCTGAATATATCAGCGATTATCTGAATATATCAGCGTTAAGCCATATTTCACTAAAAAAACTTTTTTGAAACACCCTATTCAGTTAACTACCATCTGTTCTTCTCTCCCAATCTTCTTCTAGCATTCTATATTGAGTGCTCTCTCTACTCGTTGTTAAGTTTAAGATTCTTCCTCGCTAATCCTTCGCGGACAAATCTCGACCCTTCTTCGTTTGGAATGAAAAAATGCCATAAATGAATTGTACGTACATTCATTTACAGCATTTTGAAATTTAATTAGAGTTTATCAAATTTTCTAATAACAAACAATGTTTAATATGTAAATGTTTGTGTTTTCTATTTTTTATCTATTAAATCAAATCTACTAATCGCAATGATCAAATACCCGAAACAATGATATCCTTACGCCTAAATTGTCCATTATCTCCCCAATAATAGCGAATCTTCATTGAAGAAAATAGTTCATCAATATGCTGAACAGCTGAATAATCCTTTAGTTTGACACCCTTTTCTACAACTAAAGTCTCTCCCTTTTTAAACGTGATCGGCTCGCCTACATTTTCAAGAACACTCTCTGTTTCGTTAGTCCCTTTTTCAACAGGAAACATTGCAATAAATGAAAAATCCTTCAGGTCAACCGCAGATATATTCTTCATTTTAAGCTGTAAGTGAACTAAACCTTGTTCACCATGATCCACTACATAATCAAAGGAAACAATGGGCTGAATTGTAAGACCTTCCTCAACCAACGAATGACGAATGTCCTCAATCTCCATTTGTAAGGCAGTTAAGCTTTTTTGGCCATCACATCCTGTGTTACGACCAGCATCAAAAGAATACAGGCTACCACTTTATTCATGCTCCCAGCTCCAATCTACTTCTCTAGCTCTATTATAAAGCAACATGGAATATCTTGGTATTGGGAAAATGCATGGTAGAATACATGCTTTAGATGATGAATTATCGGAGTAGTTGACCAACATGGTCAATCTACTTGATAAGTTTAATGAACCACTTAAAAAAATCCCACTACTATTTACTATCTACAGTGGGATTTCACCATTATATTGCCTAAGGTTTTTACCATAGTTACTGTTCATCTTAAAACATTTTTCATACCTTTTGCAGGATCTTTCAACCAAACTGACAGACCAATTCTTTGACAAATAGTTAAGTAATGCATGAGCATGATGAGCATAGCTCCAAAGTTCATTCCGATAATAACTCCTTGCATTTCTAAGTGGGTAGAACCTAATAGAAACATTACGATAAATTGAAAAACAGTCGACCAAACCGAGTGATAGAAGGCATCCTTAACAAGTCCTAATCCAATTAAAAAGGCCTGCATGGGTATGATAAAAAAATGAATGAAGAAATAGGGCCAAAGAATTTGCAGGTAAAGGGTAGCAGAAGATGATTGAAAAAAGATATGTGTTAACGGATCTGCAAAGAAATAAAATAAGAAAACTGCCGGAAATCCGTAAATCGCTGTTATGATCATGACTTGTTGCAAGATTTTTTGTAGTTTGCCAAACTCCTTCTTCTCATAAGCCTCCGATACTGTCGGAATCAAAGCTATTAATAAGGAGTGGGCAATAAATGCCGGAAAGAATCCGATACTCATTGCGACACCAGCCATTAATCCAAATTGTTCAGTAGCAAGTCCCTCTGGTACTCCAGACCGTAGAAGTGCTTCCTTGATTAGGAAAGGTTGGATTGCATGTGTAACGGCATGAAAAAGTCTCATTCCGGTTGTCGGAATGGACACGGCTAATAAATTTTTTTGAACCTCTTTTCGTGTCAGAACCGTGTATCTACCCTGTTTCACAAATTGCCATTGAATAAAAAAAGCATGTAATAAATAAAGAGTAACAACAAGCTCACTACCTATTAACGTACATAGTGCGATTAGAATGGCTGTGTTTAATTCGAATGAAAAAAGCTGATATAAAAAAACTAATAATAAGAGTTGAACGGCTTTCCTTAAAAAATTAGAAAAAGCAATTTTGCTCATATCTTGCTTTCCCATAAAGTAACCCTTTGCTAGCGAAGATATCGAAACAATTGGAATTAAGATAATGACTAACCACTTCACAAATGGATGATATTCACCAAAAATCGGCACATTTGGCACAATAAATAGACCAATTGCAACGAAAACAAAGGCTAATTTAATCGTGAATCTTGCTGCATGCTTCATCGTAGTTCGGTGATATTGTTCATCTTTTTCAGCAATATACTTTGAAATCGAGATAGGAAGCTCTAAGCTCGCAACAACAACCACTAAAAATATTGAAGGAAGAATGGTCATGAATAAGCCCATACCATGCTCACCTAACTGTCTAGCTAACACTAAATTTACAAAGAACTCTAAACATTCTCCAATAAATGCTGCAATCACAAGAAAAACTAATCCCTTAAAGAAAGTATTCATGCAAAGTCTCCTTGTCCCGTGATGGTTTGTACTATATACATATGAGACAAGTTGCCAGAATATCTACAGAAAGTTTTAATAATACGAAACTAGGTTTTCTAACAGCATAGTAAACTGGAAAATTGGAATACTTACACTAATTATTTTAGGCTTAAAGCTGATTGGAGTTAAGATCGCCTTAGATGATTTCGGAACAGGCTATAGCTCCTTGACCTACTTGAAAACCCTACCCATTGATTGTTTAAAAATTGATCGTTCCTTTGTTCAAGATTTATCAACAAACCCTAGTGATAAAAATATCGTCACGAATATAATAATCTCAATAGCTCACCACCTTAACTTATGTGTCACAGCTGAAGGCGTTGAAACAAAGAATCACTATCAATTCCTTACTGAAAATCATTGTAACCAAGCACAAGGCTTTTGGTTTAGCAACCCTGGCACTTATGATCAATTTTCGGATGTTATTGAGGAAATAAACAGGAAACTATTAAATCCACAATGATCCATATACAAAAAACACTCAGACTAATCCAAGTGTTCTTGCGGTCAACTTATGAAAGGGTAACAGCTTTTGATAATTTAGTACTTCGTTCTTTTACAATATAAGATTCCATCATCTCACTGCTTAATGGTCTACTGAACAGAAACCCTTGAGCATTT
Source organism: Bacillus sp. DJP31 (assembly GCF_049310945.1). Lineage (NCBI taxonomy): Bacteria > Bacillati > Bacillota > Bacilli > Caryophanales > Bacillaceae > Bacillus > Bacillus sp. DJP31. The sequence continues at coordinate 33,314 of NZ_JBMERO010000033.1, forward strand.
TCACAGCCTTGGTTCAGTAAGTAATGTACTTGTTCGCTCTCTTCTACACCCTCTGCAACTACGCGAAGCCCCAAGTTCTGGGCTAGTGTTAAAATGGCACTGGCGATTCCGCGTTCACTTCCTGTTTCGAGGATGTCCCCAATAAATGACTTATCAATTTTTATGGTTTGTACTTCAAATTGTTTTAAATGGCTTAAAGAACTATAACCTGTTCCAAAATCATCAATTGAAATTTGAATACCTAACTCTTTTATCTTTCGAATCGTTCTTAGTGTATATTCTGTATCGAGCATAGCAGTGCTCTCCGTAATCTCTAATTCTAGTAGAGAAGGAGCCAAGCCTGTTTCCTTTAAAATCTCCATTATGGTCAAAACTAAATTCTTCTTTGAGAATTGCTTTAATGATAGGTTCACTGAAATTTTATAGGACTCTTGATAGTGCTCATTCCAAGCTTGTACTCTCTGACAAGCAGTGCGAAGTACCCACTCCCCTATTGGAATAATAGTCCCCGTCTCCTCTGCTAAGTAGATAAAATCACTTGGTGGAAGAAGTCCCTTTTCATAGTGATTCCACCTAATCAATGCTTCAAAGCCGATTACTCTCTTATCTTTTAAACCAATGATTGGCTGATAATAAACCTCAAATTCATCTTTGTCTAATGCAAGAGAAAGATCTTCCTTTAATTTCAATTCCTTCATCAGACCTTCTTCAAGCTCTTTATTATGTAAGCAGTAAGTGTTCCTTCCTTCTGCTTTTGCATGATACATAGCAATGTCTGCTTTTTTCATTAGATCGTAAACAGAAACACCATCATTAGGAAATCTTGAAATCCCTAAGCTCGTTGTCACATGTATCTCATTTCCTTCAAGTGCAATTGGGGTTGAAATGCTTTGAATTAAAGATTCAGCATAAATCTCTAGGGCTTCCTTCCCTTTTGCGGATCTCAAAATAATTGTGAATTCATCCCCACCTAAACGGGCCGCATAGTCTTCTTCAGTGAGGGTACTTACTATCCGTTTTGAGACGGTCTTTAACAACTCATCTCCCAAATGATGACCATAATAGTCATTCACAGATTTAAAGTGGTCTAAGTCAAGGAAGAACAAATAAAACGGCTCTTTCTTTGCGATTAATTCTTTGATTTTATCCTTTAGGAATAATCGATTGGGCAGCTGTGTCAGCATATCATGATAGGCTAAAAAGTTGAGATCCTCATTCTTACTAGATAGCTCCAGTTGCTTCTCATTATACTGAAGCTCCCCATATATAATAGAAATAGAGATAAGTAATAAAAGGCTAATGAACTCAACCACAAAATAATCTGGATTCGAAGACACTTGAAATGCCTCAGTCACAGTAAAAATGCCACCAAATATGGCATGACCGACAATAAAGCCCAGTATCATTAAGTAATGCTGTCCTGTCTTTTTCTTCATACTATTTTGGTCGATTCGTAATTGCTGCTTGATTCGAAGTGTTAGAAATATACAACTAATCGTATAAATTAAGCCTATTAGTAAAGTTATCGGCTGGATGTCTTCCAGTAAAGCTAAACCAAAAGCGAGATATAGTGCTTCAACTAGGACAAAGCCAACTCCCAATATGACGCTTGCAAATAGGAGGTGTTTGGCGTTCTTCTTAGTCCCGATTTCTTTTAAATAATGAAAACAGAACGAACAGATCAACAAGGATGCTATAAACAGTGGAATCATTTCTAGAGATAAATAGTCTGATAGATTTCCTTGTCTAAATGATAAAATAAGAAGTATAGTCGTTACCCAAAAAACACTGGTCATGCCTATAGATATCTTAAACGAACGAAAATAGGAATTTCCAATCTCCTTCATAGAAAGCAATCTATAATAAAAGAAGAAGTTTACTAAAACGGCCAAAAACAAATAAAGTCTCATATCCCCCAACCAAAGCACCTCCTACTATATAAGATTTTGTATTTTTATAGTCCTTTTGGTATAGGTCAAGTTTACTATATTATAAGGTACTGGCATGTAGATAAAAAGATAAATGTTTGTAAATTTTTTCTGTGGAAGAATGTTCTGGGGATAGAACTGGGGACCTTAATCCTTAACTAACATCCAACTTGTAAGAATAACTTGCACTTTTTAAAGGAGTAATCCTGTGAACGCTTGACAAACATGATTCTTTTATATAAAAAGAGATCCACCCATAAGAGTGGACCTTTCAAAAATATATAATAAGGGGGGAATACCTTATATTCAACATTATTGCCATATTTAAAACTTTTATACACCTAAATCAGGAATTTTTTTAAAAAAACTCCCACTCTTCCAAACTTATCTCAACAAATCAGAGAACTTTGGCGATTTCAAAGCACCAACCCAGCCCGCCTTCAGCATGAAGCTGAGGAAGAATCGGGTTTTTCTTTTTACGATATGCAAAAATCATATTTAAAGTAAATAGTACAATTGATAGAATACACAGTAGAATGATCCCATTTTCAAACGTAATGTGGATGTTACTGGTGTCTTGAGTTATGAATCGTGTTACAACATCCCCACTCGAAATATAAGTGAAAGGATTCAAATGGGCAATGGAATGAAAAGCTTCATTAGATTTTAAGGTCATTGATGAACCTATTACCAGGACAATTGATACTAATAAGGTAACTAGATTATTTTTTATAAAGAAACTGATTAGTGAAATTAGTAAAACGATGTTAAGTATGCTTAGAACTTGAAGAGTTAACATTTTTATAGTCACAATCCAAATCGGTGCCGTTTCTGGTAGCTCTGTAGTAAACATTATTATAGGATATAGTATGCCTCCTGGACCATTAATAATACTAGCTAGCACAAAGCTTATAAGAAGTGTAAATAAATATATACATAATGCCAGCCATGCACTATATAAAATTTTCTTTGTAATTATAC
>NZ_JBMERO010000034.1:0-31083 GCF_049310945.1 Bacillus sp. DJP31
CAGAATAAGAATTTCCAAATTAAATAATATCTTCCTAGCCCGTTTATGGGGAGGGGGAAACTCTATCCTTCTATCAATATGTTCTGTAGAAAACTGGTTACATGACTTCCAGTCATGTAAAAAACTTCCTACTAATTAAAAACAACCTGTGGATAACCCATAGTTATCCACAGGTTCGAAATTCAGGATCAATTAAAAAGTGAATTTTTCTTCCTAAACCATAATATTTACCTAAATGGAGTTATGTATGCCTGCTATTTATGGTTGGAAAATTGCAAGTGAGAATATTACTCTTAAGTTACCATCTTTATATTATGGTGGTATTAACAAAGGGAAATATAAAGTGACATAAGCCATATATTAGGGCAAAACAAAGTAATAGTTCGTTATAATTACGGTAATTATGCAGAATTAAACTGTTTTGCCTAAAATGTATTGTCTATTTTTGCCCTTAATAGGGGTGAAGCTCTCTATATATGATACTTTGGTTGCATAAAGTTTACTATAGCAACGATTATCAGTTTTTATCGACGATTATCTGATTTTATCAGCGATAATACGCTGGGTTTCTATTTTCCTAATAAAACTTTTCTTGTATTTCCCATGACTCTACTGTTTGGTATGCAGTTTGGGGATCCATACCTTTTCCAATCAAATAGGTCATTGCTGCAACCTCTGACATTGCGTGCTTATAGGAACTCCCCTTATTACACTACAAAGTTAAAGGATAAGGAATTCCTATTGTTTTTATCCGCCTTCCAACTTAATATGTGAATTTAAAATTTTCAATAGTTAGTAATTGTTTACTTCTACAATAAATCGTAAACTTAATACAATAACATAGTAAAGGAGTACACCATATGATACATACAGTAGATTTAGACGCTAAACATTTTCACGGTTCTTTCAGTAAAGATTATCAACCGATCCTAACGGTTAATTCCGGGGATACAATTCAGTTGAAAACTCTTGATATTCAATGGGGATACTCTTCTTCAAGAAATGAAGATAGACTGATATTTAGGTCAAGAGAAAATGAGGAAAAACCAGGACACCCTATTATCGGTCCTATTGCTGTTTCTGGTGCAAAGCCCGGAATGGTGTTAGAAATTCGAATGAATGAAATTGTACCTGGTTGGTATGGCCGAAATTGGGCTGGTGGTTATCCGAGCTGGCAAAATAAGAAATTAGGACTTACAGAAGCTGAGAAAGTGCAATTAGATTGGGAACTTAATCCAACTACTATGACTGGTACATGTAATATCGGCGCTCAAAAATTTCACGTTGGCTTACAACCTTTTATGGGATTAATGGGAGTTGCTCCTGCCGAACCTGGTGTTCATCCAACGGCCCCACCTCGTTATTGTGGAGGAAACATTGATTGTAAGGAGTTAGTTCGTGGCAGCAGTTTCTTTTTACCAATATCAGTTGATGGTGCATTATTCTCTATAGGTGACGGCCATGCTGTTCAAGGAGACGGAGAGTCATCTGGAACAGCAATTGAATGTCCAATGGATTTAGTCGACTTTACGCTAATTCTTCATGATGACATGCCCGACTTAAAAATGCCAAGGGCCAATACCCCATCAGGTTGGGTCACATTTGGTGTGAATGAAGATTTAAATGAAGCTGCAGCTGTAGCTCTTGATGAGATGGTTCAACTTATGCAAAAGTTTTACAAGATTCAAAAAGCTGAAGCACTTGCACTAGCGAGTGTTGCTGTTGATCTCCGTGTCACACAAGTTGTCAATGGTGTAAAAGGTGTACATGCAATACTGCCACATGGAGCAATTCGATAGAGCTTTGACATATTAATTGTCTTAAAAAGTGAGGATTAATTTACACTGATTATCAAGATTGATTTTGCTCAAAAAGCCCCTAAAAGAATAATCAAATTATATATTACTATTTCCAAACAATGTGGAAAGTGCTAATATGCCTTATCTTCACTATGTTGGTGAAGATATGTACTAAGAAAACCTGGCAGATTATTTGGGTAACCTGTCAGGTTTAATCTTTGATTTTACTATTATTCACACTTATTTTAATTCATTTATTAGGAGGGTCTCTTTTTGTTTATTAGTAGCTGAAAGAAATAAATAAGACGAAATTTATCTCAAGCAAAGTGTCTTACTGAATAATTATAGTCCGAAAATTATCCTTCCCTACTCAACCCTCTAATCGCAAAAACACTACTCCGGCCTTCCGAGTGCTCCCTTGCATTTACAATGCTGCTAACCACTATAAGTTCAGCAAGCATTCCAAACGATTGCGCTAAGGCTCCGATTATACCATTCCACTCTGACATAAATTGAACACCTAGGAATAAGATAATCATTGTGATAACAAGATTTGTTGATTGTGAAATAATTGTTACTTTTGTTTGTTTATGGAGCATTAGTAACCCATTAAAGAAATCTACAAACGGAAATACTAAGGCCATAATCATAAACACCTTTAATACTCGCAAACTGGCTTCTAGTAATCTACCATCAACACCTATCACATGCTCCATAAAAAATGTTCCTATGGGAGTGTAACAAAAGATTCCTATTAGAATACATGGGATAAATCCCATCACAAATGAAAATCGTTTTACCTTTGCTTCATAATCATCGTAAAAATTAATAACAATTTGATGTGTATAAGAGAAGAAACTAATCAACAGATGGGTAACACTTAAAGCGATAGCATAGCTTGCTATTGCTAGTGCTATATCATTTGTTTTTCCTAAAAAGATGTTAATTGCAGGTCCTACTGCAACAATGATAATTGATGACAGCATAAGAGGGCTGTAAAATTTAAATATTTGTTTTTTTGATTTTATTTGTTGCGGTTGTTTTTCTGGCATCTTTTTAACTAAAGAACGTGCTTCAATTAGACTTATGATGCACTCGATCATCATTCCTGCTAGAAAAATATAGGCCCCTGTTCTACCATCAATACTTCCAGATTGTATAAAATATAAGGACAATAAATACATCGCTGCTAGTCGGATTCCCATCCCGATTGTTAACCATTTTGTTTGACGGTTGAAAATGATAATTCCATGACCTAAACAACGCAAAGCGGAAAAGATGGTGACAAAAATCAGGACTTGATAGGTCTCTTTTATCGTTATAACCATATCATCTTTCACACCATAAATCGTAGAAAAAATGAAATTTCCAACGGGCGTATACGCCACTGCTAATGATACAATTAGTAAACTAATGATAACGTAACCAGAAAAGCTAGACATAATCTTAAATGAACTCTTGTCCCTTACTAATGATGAACATGTTTGACGAAGTAATACTGCAAGACGTTCCGTAATACCGAATAAGCTCATCGCAATGGCATAGCTCGCAATAACAAATTCGGCATTCTCAGCCCTAGCTAAAGTACTATTGATAATAATGTGGGATAGAGTAACAAGACTTGCAGACAAACCTAAAGGAATAAAGAAAAATAACAATGTTCTTGTCTGTAATTCTTCTTGTTTTTTAATATCTATTTGAATCAACACCTTATATAGAAAAGCCCTGGCAATAAGTAATTACCTGGGTTTCTAGTTACTTTTTATAAATATTTGTTAGACCACTTCAGGATGTAAAAGTTCAGCTGAGAATCGATCAATACCTCTTTTCACAACTTCAGCTCCGACATCTGGTAGCATACGAATCAAGACCTGAAATAAAGATTGATGACCAAAAGCCATGGCATTCATATTTTTTCAAGCTTTTGAATCACCTTATTTTTCATTGACCATACCCATGTTATTGAAATAACGACGAGAGTTGTGGTAATAAATGTTCCATGTAAAACCCAGACCATCTGTGGCATCGTCAATCCTTTAAGTAAAATTGGTGCAATGATAAAACCTAAAGCAAATCCTAGTGATTTAAGTAGCATCCCAATTCCAAAAATACGCCCTCTTATATGGTTATCTGTTTTTTGTAGAATTGTAGCATGCAATGTAGTAAAAGCTGCATCAAAAATTCCTGTTAAGAAAGCAAATGCAAAAATAATTGGTAAGCTAGTATTTGATAAAAAGACGATAAAGCCTGTAGACATTAGAATCGCACAGATAAAAGCAGCGAAAAAGAGTTTATTATCTTTTAACCATCTTAGTTTAGGTAGTGTATATGTAGCTAGAACAGCACCTACACCCCATACTCCCCAAATGAATCCATAATAGAAGCTTTGCCTTGTTGGATCTAGGTCCTCGGCTAAAAGTGGGATTCCTAGATTATGTGAGCTTCCTGCAAAAGCCCCGATTAGAAAAACAACATTAATCATCATAAGCATTGGAGCTACTTTTAAATATAAATGGACCTCTTTTAAATCATCCGCAATTGATTTTAGTTTCGCTTTAACTCCGTTAGCGATTTCTACTTGTCTAGTAGGTGATGGCTGCCACTTCATTCTCATCAATACTACTGCTGATAATAGATAAGTGCCTGCATCTATTGCCAGGGTTATTTTATAACCTAGAAAATCCGTAATTAATCCTGCACCTATGAATCCTGCTACTAAACTAATAGATGTTAATCTAGCAATAAGTGAGTTGGTTTCTAACACTTTGTCTTCTCCAAAAATTTGTGGTACCTCTGCACTAAAGCTTACCATAAAGCTTGTGCTGATTAATCCGATTAAAAACGAAGCGAATAGAATCATTGTTGGACTAGGAAATATAATTAATAAAATAATAACAACCGCCCGTAACACATCCGTTACAATCATAATGTTTTTACGATTATATCTATCAGCTAAAACACCTGCAACTAAGCTAGAAAGAACACCACCAATTGTTCGTGCAGCCATTGTAGCAGCAAGCCAAATCGTACTTCCTGTTGCGGCATACATCACCACATTCAAAACAATTAAATCCATATACGTACCAAAATCAGATAATGCTTTTACATATAAAATTAGTTTTCTATTCATCGGTGTCTTCCTTTGCTTATTATCGTCTTATTTAAGAATAAATTGAATGTCGATATTTCGCAACACGAAATTTTGTTTCATTGAAATTTTTGTGATAATTAAACTACATATGACTGATGTAAATCACTCACATTGACTGAGCGGAACATAGTGAAGGATGTCGGTATTCTTTTGTTCATAGTACACTCAGTTTGGTTCATAGAACTATACATTCGGTTCATAGAACATAAGATTAGGTCCGTAGTATTTCCAGTTTAATACCTAAATGATTTAACAGTTCGTGCCTTGAACCTCGGAAGAAAATTCACATCTCATATAAATCTGTATAAAAAGTTCCTGAACGTGGAAAAGAACTGACCTTTATGAAGATCAGTTCTCACACCAACTATAATGTTATCTATTTAAAGATACAGGCATAATACAGAATCATTACTTATCTTCATACAAATGATATTGCAATTCTTTCCGAATTTCATCAGATATAGGCTCTGATCTTTGAGTTGTATGATTAAAATTCACATAAACTGTTTTTCCGATTGCACAAAGTGTTTGATCCTGGTGAATTTCTTCATACAGTTCTAAACTTGAGCTTCCAATTCTTTTGACCCAAGTATAAACTACAACGTTTCTACCAAAATAAATCTGTTTAACAAATTCAACGTTCATATTAATGATGATCATCTTCCAATTAGAAAAGGAATGATCAGGCATAAATAATTTAAATAATTGGTTTCGCCCTGCTTCAAACCATATCGGTAATGTTGTGTTATTAATATGACCTACTCCATCTGTTTCAGAAACTCTTGGTTCAATAATCGTTTTATACATCGTACCCCTGCCTTTTATTAAATTTCATCAATAGAAAATTTGCCTTCATAGGCCATTTGATAAATTTGATAGATATCATTTTTAAGAAGCGGCATTGGGCTTCTCGCTAATAACCTTGTTTGCTTTGTTGCATCCTCTGTTAATTTAGATAGATCATCCAATTGTACACCATATTCCTTTATACTCGTGGGTAATTGAACATCTGAAATTAACTTCTTTAGTAGCTTATAATAGTATAAAGGAGTATCCTCATGATCTTCTTCTTTATTTATCAGTTTTCTAATTTCTATCATCTTCTGAGGAACTTTACTCGAGATATATGGAATCACATATGGTAGTAGAACAGCATTTGCCTCGCCATGTGGGATGCCAAATTGACTACCTAATGGATATGCTAAAGCATGAACACCTCCAACTCCTGCGTTAAAAAAGGAAAGTCCCGCTAAATAACTCCCATAGCTCATATCCGTTCTCGCCTTTTTATCATCCCCTTGATGTACAGCACTGCGCAAGGAATTTGCTAGTAACTCAATTGCTTTTATTGCCAGTGCATCTGTTGCGACATTCGCATTTACCGATAAGAAGGATTCTATTGCATGTGTTAGTGCATCTACCCCTGTTGCTGCGGTCACTCTACTCGGTAGAGTTAATGTTAACTCCGGATCTACGATAGCGACATCCGCAATTAAATATTCATGTGTAATAACATCCTTAGTATGTTCTAAGGATAATACAGAAATATCGGTTACCTCACTACCCGTGCCTGATGTTGTCGGAATTAGTATCTTAGGAATTCCTTTATGCTTTAGTACTCGAGTGCCAGTTAAATTTAAGTAATCTTTAACATCTCCATCATTTGTATAAACAACAGCAGTTAATTTGGCAAGATCTAGTGTGCTACCCCCACCTATTCCAATTACACAATCAAAGCTACCATTTCGTGCGAAGTCAATAAGCTTTTGTGCGCACTCAAGAGAAGGTTCTGGTTCAACATCAGAATAGAGTTTTATTCTGAATTTCACATCAAGAGAAGCGATCATCTTATCTATCATTCCAAGCTGAATCAAAACGGGATCTGTCACGATTAATATCGAGGTAACATTTCGTTTTATTAGTTCAGGAGCTAAATTTTCCATTGCACCCCAGCCTGTATACGATAACTGGGGAAACTTTAATGTAGATATCAAAGAAGGACCTCCTTTTGTAAAGTTATTTCTACCTACTTAACCGCCTTTCACCATTTCTAATATAAAAACCAATAATCATAAACCCACCTAGAATCAAAATAACCAATCCTGAAAAAATGATACTATACATAAGATTTTGGGACATATCATGTAATATGGTTAAAGCAATACCAGTAACTGTCACACCAAAGGCACCACCAAAGAATTGAAATAACTGCGCCATTCCCATACCGGCTCCAATTTCTTCATCGGTTAAAATTCTCGAGATCTCATTTGAAATACTTGATGTTAAAGCTGAAAAGCCAGTACTCATAAACATATATGTAAAAAGAATATAGTACGGTGAGATTGTTGATGTTAGTGTAAATAAAATAGTCGCAATCAGCAAGAGTAGCTGACCCATAATAATTATGGGTAAATTCCCAAATTGGTCAATTAGACGTCCAATAAACTGTGCAGCAATAGCAGATAATATGGCACCTGGGAATATCAATAACCCCACCTCAGCTGGATCCTTGAAGAATACTACTGTTAAAATAATGGGCATTAAAAATAAAGTAGCGAAGTGTGTGAGAAATACAAAAAAACCAATTGAAAGTAATTGCATATATCTCTTATTCTTTAGTAACTTCGGCTGAACGAAAGGCATATCAATTTGGTGAATATGTCTCCACATAACAAGTAATAAGACTATGCTGCAAATTAAATATACAAATGAAAAACTACTTAGAAATAACAATAATCCAGTTACACTTAATCCTGTCAGTAGCCCTCCAAATGTATCAAACTTCACCTTTTTAATTTCTTCCTCAGGCAGTAGTTTTTTAAAAAATGGAATGAGTAGGATAACAAATCCAGTCACAGCAAACAGATAATTCCAGCCCAGGTATTGAGTAATAATCCCACCTAAAACTGGTCCAAGACCAAACCCTAGTGAGGCAGCAGAGGATATATAAGCCATTACCCTACCCCTTCTAGAGATTGGAATATAGCGACCTGCAAGAACCATAGCTAAACCAGGTACAGCTCCTGCACCCGCTGCTTGAAGTATTCGTGCAACTAACAAAAGAATGAAGCTGTTGGAAAGAAACCCGATCATGGAGGCCATTCCTAATATCGTTAATCCTATTAAGAGTAGTTTGCCTATTGGTATGTAATCAGATAAACGACTGAAAGTTAGGGTTGCAATAGCAAAAACGATCGAATAACCTGACACAATCCACGAAGCAGTGGAGGAGGTAATCGATAAATCCATGAGTACTGTTGGTAATGCCACATTAAACATGGTCGTATTCATAACAACTAACCAAACAGTGAAACTCCATATCAGAACAACTTTAGTTTCTTGAAGTACTCGAGGGTGATCATCGCTAGTCATTTGTACTGAAATTGAGGTCATTTAAACTCACCTACTAATAGAATTGTAACTACCTTAACTTACTTTCCATCTATCATAATTGTAACAACATGTTTTTAAAAGCAAAGGGTCTTGAATTTAAATAATATTAATTAGAAAAAAGGATGAACGAATTCTCATCCCTTTTCCTGATCGATGTAAGTTTATTTATTTTCGACTGCTTGCTGATGCTCTCTTTTTAAATACCGGGCAGACTCTTTTATGGCTGTTCTACCACTCTCTAATGGAGCAGTCATTGACATGAAACCATGAATCATCCCTGGGTAGCAAATATAGGTTGTTTTTACACCAGCCTCTGATAGTTTGCTAGCATATTTTTCTCCACCATCACATAATGGATCGTATTCTGCTGTTACTATGTAAGCTGGCGGGAGAAGTGCTGCTTCCTCATCAGGAATGAGCATAGGTGCTGCGAGTGGACTTTGTGTCTCACTTGGCATTGAGAAATATTGCTCCCCAAACCACTTCATTGTAGCCTTTGTTAAATAGTATCCTTCACTATATTTCTCGTACGATTCAGTTGGTTCAAACGTTGTGGATGGATAAAATAATAGTTGATGACTAATTTCTGGACCTTTTCGTTGGTTTGACAAATAACAAACGACTGCCGCTAGATTTGCACCAGCGCTATCTCCACCAACCGCGATCCTTTTTGAATCAACACCTAATTCTACAGCATGATCTGATACCCACTTAGTTGCAAGATAGGCATCTTCCACCGGTACTGGAAACTTATTCTCGGGTGCTAAACCATAATCTACTGAAATCACCTTACAGCCTGCTTCATTTGCAAAGGAACGGCAAAGAGCGTCATGGGTGTCGATATTCCCAATTACCCAGCCCCCACCATGAAAATAAACAAGTGCAGGTACTACTGGATTCTCATTTGGTGAATAAATTCTAATAGTTATTTCTTTGCTATAGCCTAATATTGTTCGATCCTCTACTTCATAAATATCTTCTGATAGACTTAAGACCTTGCTAGATTCTGTATACAGTGCTCTTGCTGCCCCAATATCACCTAGATCTTCTAATGGCGGTAAATTCCTGACTTTAAATGCATTTAATAACGCTTCAGCCTGTGGATGCAAACTCATATGATCAACACTCCCCATTCTCATTATTCATATTTTGCAAAAGCTAAATTGCCCTTGATAACATCATCTCCATGCTGATTTATTGCCACAACATCAAACACATATTGACTAGTATTCACCTCCTTTAATACAGCCTTTAATGTAATCATATCGTTTAAAAAAACCATCCCCTTAAATCGGATTGAGTAATCCTGAACAAATCCTTCTTCATAAAACGGGGTAAATAGTTTAGCTAGATTTCCCATTGTCCACATTCCGTGAGCAATAATTCCTGGTAACCCAGCCCTTTTCGCTTCTTCATCAATGGTATGAATTGGGTTATAATCACCAGAAGCCCCAGCATATTTAATTAAATCAATTCTGGTAACTGGGGAGAGGTTTATATCATTAAGTGCATCTCCAATATGAAGATCACCTATACTTTTCATGTTCTAACCGCCTTTCTAACTGCTTCATTTAAAATTACAACCTGTTCAGCAGTAAATATTAATTCTCCGGTTAGAGATTCACCATATCTCTTAATAACAAGAATGCCCATTTCTCCAAGCTTCCCTGACCGTTCATAATAATCTTTAACTTCTTGATAGCACAGGATATCTTCTCCAACTAGCAATGGTTTTTGATAATGATAGATTTGTTCCCCATGAATAAGACCTTTATTTGGTAACTGTAATTCTTCAATGGATCCGTATTCAAATACCCGAGGAAATGTGGGAGGTGCTATATTAGCTTTATACCTAGAATTTAACCCCACTTCTTCATCAATAAAAATCGGATGTGAATCACCTATTGACTCAGCAAATTTCTTTACAGCCCCTCTTTCAACCGTATTTTTTACTTTACTAGATTTCTTGCCAATACAACTTGTATACATTTCTTCACCTCTAACTGTGTATTAGTTTTTAGGGCCACCGGCTACATAAATGACTTGACCACTTACAAACGAAGATTTTTCATCCGCAAAGAAGGCTACAGCATTTGCAATATCTTCTGGTTTACCACTCCTACCAACTGGAATTTTCGCTACACTCGCTGAAATGAGGTCTTCAAAAGGGATGCCTATTCTTCTGGCAGTTTCTTTTGTCATCTCTGTTTCAATGAATCCTGGTGCTACCGAGTTGGCGGTAATTCCATACCTTCCAAGCTCAATTGCTAATGTTTTAGTTAATCCCTGCAAGCCTGCTTTTGCCGTCGCATAGTTTGCTTGCCCACGATTGCCAAGCGCTGAGGTAGATGATATATTAATAATTCTCCCATATTTATTCTTAACCATATGTTTTTGTGCTGCTCGACATGCATTGAACGATCCTTTTAAATGAACATCCATAACCGTTTGCCAATCATCATCAGACATTTTATACAATAAATTATCTCGGATTACACCTGCGTTATTAACCAAAATGTCAAGGGAACCAAAGGTACTTACAGTCTCTTCCATTGCTAATTCAACTTGATTAGCGTCTACAACATTTGCAATCTTTGAAAATACTTCTACCCCTTTTTCACGTAATTCATATGTTGCTTCAAATAAGGCTTCTTCATTGACATCAATAAGTGCAACCTTGGCCCCTTCCTCTGCAAATTGTTCAACTATGGCTCGGCCTATTCCCCTACTACCACCGGTTACAAATGCTACTCTTCCAAAAAATCTTCCCGTCATATTATCTTGTACCTCCTTCTATTTAAAGCTTGTTATTTATAAATACTGTCCTACTTTCACATGGCCTTTTAGTAGATTTCTAGAAATGATTAAACGCTGTATTTCATCGGTGCCGTCGTAAATTCTCCAAAGTCTAGCCTCTCGGTACCATCGTTCAATAGGAAGTTCTCTTGTATAGCCCATCCCTCCATGTATTTGAAGAACACGGTCTACCACATTATTTCCCATATTTGCACCATATAATTTGGCCATTGAAGCTAAATGGCGGTTATCTTCACCATGATCTAATGTAAATGCTGCATTTAAGACTAACCATTTAGCTGCCTCGATTTCTACAGCAGAGTCTGCAATTTGCCATTGTATGGCCTGACGCTCTGAAATTGGTTTTCCAAATGTTTTACGTTCCTTTGCATAATCAATGGCCATCTGAAGTAATCTTTCTGCAGAGCCAACTGCTCTCGCTCCAACTATCCATCTAGCAAAACCAATCCACTCTAAACCTAGATTGTAGCCACCATCTACTTCGCCTAGTACATTTTCTTCTGGTACTCTAACATTATCAAAAACTAAGCCAGCAGGACCCCACTCTCCCATTGTATGGATATATTCAGACTTCCATCCCATATCTCGATCCACAATAAAGCATGTTACGCCCTCGCGCCCTGTTGCTGCATGTTTTTCTTTGTCTGTTACAGCTATAACCATGACGAAATCTGCTTCATTTCCTCCAGTAATAAAGGTTTTCTCTCCATTTAAAATCCATTCATTTCCGTCCTTAACTGCCGTCATCTTAATGTTTCTAGTATCTGATCCTGCATCAGGCTCTGTCATAGCAAAGCATGACTTCTTCTCCCCATTAATTGTTGGGAGTAAATACTTTTTCTTCTGCTCTTCATTTCCATAATACAAAATATTATCGGCAGAGCCACCAAACTGAAAAGGAACAAATGTTTTTGAAATCTCCATCACTACAAGAGCAAGCATCATCTGTCCTAAATCTGCTCCACCATAGGCAGCAGGTGTATTAATACCCCAAAACCCAGCAGACTTTGCTTTAAGCTGAAGCTCATGTTTCTTTTCTGGTGATAAACTAGGCTTTCCTTCCCGTTCATTACGTAAAACTTCATTTTCAAGCGGTATTAATTCCTTTTCGACAAATTTTCTTATCGTTTTTTGAACCATCTTTTGCTCTTCTGTTAGGCGTAAGTACATATGATTGATCCTCTCCATTCGTCAATTAACTCGTTTTGTGGTTTATGAAATTGATTGAAATTGAAAAAATAACATTTGAAGGTATTGTAAGCAATTCAACGCTTATTCCTATGAAGTCACCTGCTATATTCCTTCCTAAGCTGAGCCGCGATGATGTTTTTTTGAATCTCGGAAGTTCCTTCATAAATTCTCGTGATTCTAGCATCACGAAAATATCGTTCTATCGGAAAATCTTTTATATAACCAAGGCCTCCATGGATTTGAACGGCCTTGTCTGCTACTCTGTTGTATACTTCTGAGCCATATAGCTTTAGCATTGCTGCTTCTTTAATAACCTTCTGTTTTTGATCTACCATCCAAGCAACACGGTACATAAATGACCGGAGAGCTTCAACTTCTAGTGCCATTTCAGCAAGCATATGAGCAACGGCTTGATGCTCAATGATTGGAACGTGGAACTGTTCTCTATTTTCAGCATGTAACATACACATATCTAATAGCTTTTGAGAGGAGCCTAAATTTCGGGCAGCCAAACCTGCACGACCGTTAGTTAATATTTTTAATGCGTTTACATAACCTTGACCAACCTCACCAAGAACGTTTTCTTCAGGAACCTCACAATCTTCGAAAATGAGTTCAGCTGAGTGAGAGCCTCTAAGTCCCATTTTTCTTTCTACTACACCTACTTTAAATCCTGGAAACCCTTTCTCTACTACAAATGAAGTTATTCCTCTGGATCCATTTTCTGGTTCAGTTACAGCCATCACTGTAAAAATGTCAGCAACTGTTGCATTTGTAATATAATGTTTGGTTCCATTAAGAATATATTTATTACCCTGTTTAACTGCAGTTGTCTTCAAATTTGTTGCATGTGATCCTGCCTGAGGCTCTGTCAAAGCAAAGGCGCCAATTCGCTCTCCCCTTGCCATATCAGGTAAATACTGTCTTTTTAAAAATCCACTTCCCATTTCAACAATACCTACTGAACCTATTCCAGTATGTGCTCCTATTAGAGTTGTATATCCATTATGTGTTTTACCAATTTCCTCATATAAAGCACATTTACCAACCATCCCAATTCCTAGACCACCATATTCCTCTGGGATACTTAAACTAAACAAACCAATTTTCTTTGACTTTTCGATAATTTCTTGTGGTATCTTATCCTCTTCCTCAATTTGCATTGAAAAAGGCTCTACTTCATTTTTTATAAAATCTTTTATATTTTTTTTTAAAAATAAAATATCCTCATCAAGCATAAAGTTCATCCAAACACACCCTTATTTTAAGAAGATAGAATTCTCCCTATTTTCTTATTAGACTTAAAGCAATTCCTTGTCCTCCGCCTATACATGCTGTGACGAGACCTTTTTTAACATTTCTTCTTTTCATTTCATATATCAATTTAGTTATTAGCATTCCTCCTGTTGCTGCAATGGGATGACCATGAGCAATTGCTCCACCATTAACATTTACCTTTTCCATATTAAAGGACAGCTCTCTATCACAGGCAAGAACCTGAGCAGCAAATGCTTCATTAATTTCAATCAGATCGAACTCATCAAGCTTTTCTCCAGATTGCTTTAATAGCTTTTGTACGGCTGGTACAGGGCCTAAACCCATAATATTAGGATCAACGCCGGCCACCGCCCAATCTGAGATATAGGCTAAGGGTTCTAAACCTCTCTTCTTTGCTTCCTGCTCTGACATGATCAACAAGGCAGATGCACCATCATTCACGCCTGAAGAATTCCCCGCTGTAACAGTGCCGCCTTGCTTGAAAGCTGGGGATAGCATGGATAGCTTTTCCAAGGTTGTATCTGCTCTGGGGTGTTCATCCTCTTTAAACAACCACTCTCCTTTTTTTGTTTTAATAGAAATCGGTAGTATTTGCTCTTCAAACCATAGATTTTTCATTGCAATACCCATTTTCTGTTGACTTCTAAACGCAAATTCATCTTGTTCTTCTCTTGAAATAGAGTAAATCTCAACCAAATTTTCAGCTGTTATTCCCATTGGTGGATCTCCGATATGATCAGGTGATAACTTCCTCTTCACAAACTTTGGTGGCATACGATCGAAAGCTGTTTCCTGAGGAGTTAATAAATAAGGAGATCGAGATAAACTTTCGGTTCCACCCGCCATAACAACATTTGCCTTTCCTGCAACAATTGCTTCAGCAGCTAGTGCAACACTATTAATACCTGATCCACACTGGCGGTCAATAGTTAAGCCAGGGACAGAAAACGGCAATCCTGCTTGTAGTAGTGTAAGCCGCGCAATATTTCCCCCTCCTGCACCACAATTTCCAAGGATGACATCATCAACCTCTTTACCATGAACCTGCGTGCGGTTTAATGCCTCCTTCAAGACAAGTGCACCATATATAAATGGTTCTAATGACGATAATGCCCCACCTTTTTTGGCAATGGGCGTTCTTACTGCTGAGACAATAACTGCTTTATTCATAACCATTCCCCTTTCAAACATGTATTGTACTAATATATAAAGCAAGAATCATGCCAACAAATAAGATTGACATTAGTTAGAGTTTTGTGAGTAATGGGAAATTAACCATTCGTTTTTGAATCAGATATAGTGTTTTGTTCATTCATTTCTGTATTTAATAATTCATAAATGAATTATTTTGAATGTAGTATTTTAAATGTTCCTGTTCCTTTTGCAATCATTTGATCATCTTGGTCTGTTATAATCCCTTCTCCAGTCACAATACGATACCCCTGTTGTAAAATAGTAGCTTTAGCAATTAATAGACCATCTACAGCCGGCTTAGTGTAAGAGATATTTAGATTTATTGTTGTAGAGGGGAGTGAAACAAGCGAAGTGATAGTTGCACCAATAATGTTATCGATCATGGTAGCAATGACCCCACCATGAACTGTTCCAATACTATTTTTGTGATAATCTTCTATTTGAAGTTGCAATATCACATTTCCTTTTTCATATGAAATAGCTTGGAATCCTAAAAGGTCTGAAAATAAACTTTGATATCTAATTCTTGGATCTTGATTCGCAGTCACATTTTAACTCCTTTCTGTGGTTAAGCAGGTTTCGTTAACTATAACTTTAGAAAAATATAGATGGTCAGAAATTCACTGACCATCTATACTACCTATCTTTATTCTCCTAATGATTTATCAACAATTTTGCCGTCTTCTACAACACCCATTCTAAGTGGTGTTACTAAACCACCGTTTGCTTCTAGTTCGGTAATATCATAGATTTTTTTGTCTGCCGGAAGTGCATCTAGACCTGCTTGCACCTTCGCCATAATTGCTTCAGCGTCTTCAACTGTTCCTGCAGCTTTCATCGCTTCAACAAATAAATAGGTTGCCAAATAATGATAACCCGCTTCTGAACCTGGATTTTTTCCATGCTCTGCTATATAATCTGTGATAAACTTTTCATTTCCTGCATTTTTCGAATAAATAAGAGGTAGAACTCCGACAGAGCCCTCAATTAATTCTGTTCCACCTAGTACAGCTTCTATTTCATCAAGCTTTGCTTGGTCCATAATGAGGAAACCACCTTTAAATCCTAATTCTCTAGCTTGTTTAATAACTAAAGCTGTTGGTTGTGAAGGTCCTCCTACAAATAATACATCTGGCTCTTCCTGTAGTGCATTTGTTACGATTGTATAGAAATCTGTATCCTTACTAAAATCAATCGATCCATTATATACAACCTCTCCGCCAAGCGCCTTCCAGCCTGGCTCTAAAACAGAAGTCCAATCCTTACCATATTGTGTTGCCGTTGGTAGTAAAGCGATCTTTTTTCCATAGCGCTCCATTTGATAGGTGGAGAATGGTTCAATATACGCGCTATATTTTGGTGGAATTCGTAAAGATAATGAATTCCCTTGTTCTGTTATTTTAGGTTCACTAGAGTAAGCACCGATTATAAATTTTTCCTGCATATTAAACACCTGTGTAGCGAAGATTCCGCCACTATGAGGAACAAAAATAATAGGTGTTTTATTTTCCTGAACTAACCTTTTAGCGTTAGCACCTGTCTCATTCGGTAAGTATTTATCATCTAAAGAAACAAGGTTCAGATTATATTTCTTTCCAGCAACCTCGAATCCACCGCTACCATTGATCTCTTCAACAGCCATTTTTATCCCGCTAAGAGTATTTTCACCGTAATAGGCTGCTGGACCGCTTAATGGACCACTATATCCGATGTTGACTGTACCTGCCTCTTCTTCTACTACTGGTTCTGGTTCTTTTTCTGGATCTGTTTCTGTATCTTCTGGTTCACTTTCTGGTTGTGAGGAAGGTGTGCTACTACAAGCTGCTAACATTAAAACAAATAAAAGAAGCATGAAAAATAACAATTTGTTCAATTTAAACATTTACATTTCCCCCTTTAATAATTTAATAGTCTATTAAACAGATAAGTCGTTGAAACAAGTGACCCAGGTAGGACACCCCCCTTCAAGCAAAATGGACTACTAGTTAAGCACCTATATATGCCTTCCGAATACTATCGTTTTCAAAGAGTTCTTCACTTGTTCCTTCTAAGACAATTCTTCCTGTTTCAATTACATAGCCTCTGTCTGCGATCTTTAGAGCAGCATTTGCATTTTGTTCAGCAAGCAACACTGTTGTTCCCGTTTTATTTATCTGCTTAATAACTTCAAATACTTGATCTACAATTAAAGGTGCTAAACCAATTGAAGGCTCATCTAGCAGCATAACCTTTGGGCGTGCCATTAACGCTCTTCCAATTGCTAGCATTTGCTGCTGTCCACCACTCAGGGAACCTGCTGAATTGTCCTTTTTATCTTTTAATATTGGAAATAACTCATACACCATCTGTAAATACTCTTTATGTTTATCCTTCTCCTTACGTAAGACAAACCCACCCAAATTAAGATTTTCATAAACAGACATTTGTGGAAAAAGCTTTCTTCCTTCGGCACACTGAACAATACCCGCTTTAACTAAGCGATCTGGGGATAGGCCTCCAATACTCCGATCATTTAAATGAATCGTGCCTGAGGAAGGCTTACTTAATCCACTAATCGTTCGGAAAATCGTACTTTTACCTGCACCATTCGCTCCCAAGAGTACTACAAGCTCACCTTGTTGAACCTCTATATTAATATCTCTTAATGCTTCGTAGGGTCCATAGTGGACAGATACACTAGTTAACTTTAGCAATATTACCACCTCCCAAGTAGGCTTCAATGACTAATTGATTATTTTGGATTTCCTCAGGAGTTCCCTCGGCAATTTTTTCTCCGTAATTTAGCACCATAATTTTGTCAGCAAGGTTCATGATCATCTGCATTTTGTGTTCAATTAAACAAACGGTAACACCCTTTTTGACCATTTTGCGAATTAACTCTGCTAATCCCTCTGTTTCCTCAGGATTTACACCTGCCGCCGGTTCATCTAAGAATACAATGGAGGGATCAGTTGCTAACGCTAAAGCAAATGCGGTACGTTTTTTTGCTTCCTGTGAAATGCCTGAGACAGGTTGATAAGCTAGATCTGCTAATTCAACAAACTCTAACACCTCCATGGCTTTATCTCTACATTCCTTTTCTTCCCGCTTGAGCCTCGACGTTTTAAAAACAGCATCAAATAATCCGGATTTTGTTCTCAATCTATGACCAATAATGACATTATCAAGTACTGTTGATTGCTCAAATAGATTGGTAGTTTGAAAGGTTCTTGCAATTCCAAGCTTTGCAATCTGATCTGCTCTTAAAGCTGTAATGTCTGTCCCATCATAGATAACTGAGCCCGAGTTGGGAGGATGAAAACCACTTATTAGGTTAAAAAAAGTCGATTTACCCGCACCGTTTGGTCCGATTATCGCTGTAATCTTCCCTTGCTCAATTTCAAAGTCAACATTGTCAACAGCAACAAGGCCGCCAAATCGTTTAGTAAGTGCATTTACCTGAACAAGCATTATTTCTCCTCCTTAACAGTAGCCGTGTTCCTGATTGGTGTAATATGGATTTTGGCTTTCTTTAGTTTTCGTTTTGCCACCCAAGAATGGAAGCCCCCAACAATACCATATGGATAGAAAATAATGATAATTACTAGCAAAGGTCCGAAAATTAACATTCGATAATCCTGCAGGAATTGCAAATACTGCGATACCCATATAATCAGGAAGGTACCTACTAACGGACCTGAGATCGTTCCAATTCCACCGACAAGAAGATACATAAGCATGTCAAACGTAATATTTATATACGAAATATCAGGCCCAATAAATCGTATAAACGATGCATAAAGTCCGCCACTTAATCCTGCAAAAAAAGTAGATAAAACAAAGGAAACAAGCTTTTGTTTCATCGTATTAATACCGATGGTTTGTGCAAGCTCTTCACTATTTCTAATCGCTATATACGTTCGACCAACCAGTGATTGAACGATTCTTCTAAATAAGAAGACCACAAGCACTAGGAAGAAAAGCATTAAATAATAAAGGGTCTTTGGAGAATCGAAGGTGACCGGGCCAATCGGGGCAGGAGCAGGAATCCCAATTAGTCCACGAACACCTTCTGTAACTGCTTCCCATTTATAGATAACCAAATAAATAATATAACCAACACAAAGCGTATAAATGGCAAAGAAGTGCTCCTTTGTACGAAGAGCAATTAAGCCGATTAAAAAGCCGATACAGGATGTAATAATAATTCCTAATATTAGAGCCAACCAAAAGTTTAAACCAACCTTTACCGTCAACACCCCAACTGCATAAGCACCGATACCAAAAAAACCAGCATGGGCTAATGAAAGCTGACCTGTATAACCACCAATCATATTTAAACCATAAACGCCAATTGCAAAAATAAACACAGAGGAAAAGATATGTAGCATATATTGATTATCCGATAGAAGTGGAAACACTAGTGCTGCCACTAAAACTAAGATAGTACCATTTCTTTGGTTCAAAAAGGTCGACATTTATTGAACCCCCTTTGCAAATAACCCTTTTGGTCTAATTGTTAAAATGACCACTAGTAATAAAAATGCGATTAAATCTTTATAATCATTTGAGATAAAAGTTGCACTCAGGCTCTCAGAAAAACCAATAATATACCCACCAATAATTGCACCAGGAATACTTCCCATGCCCCCGATAATAATGATAACAAAAGCCTTCAGAATGACTAAATGACCCATACCAGGAAAGACTAAATTAATGGGTGATGATATAGATGCTGCAAAAGCAGCAAGTGCACCCGAGATAAAAAATGTTATCATCGCGACTTTATTAGCATTGATTCCTACTAAAAATGCACCTTCTCGATTTTGTGACATCGCAATAATCGCTGCCCCTGTCATCGTCTTTTTCAAGAATACATACAGTAAAATCATTACTAAAACAGCAGTACCAATGATAAGCAGTCGCTGAACTGTGACAGTTACTCCGGCGAGGTCAACCACTTGATCGTATGGAGAAAGCATACGTCTATAATCGGCACCCCATAATAATTGGACAAAGGCCTCTAAAAATAATAAAACCCCAATTGCAGCGATTTTGTCATGAATCGGTGGTGCATTTCGTAAAGGATGAAAGACTAATCTTTCCATTAATATTCCTAAACAGCCAACTACGAGTATGGAAAAGAATATCGCAACCCAGTAATGAACACCAAAACTCTCCATTGTAATTAGGGTTACATACCCACCAACCATATACAAAGCACCATGTGCAAAGTTTGGAATGTGAAGAATTCCATAAACAAGTGTCAATCCGAGAGCCACTAAGCTGTAAACGCTTCCAATTGTAAGCCCATTAAAAATTTGCTGAATTAAAATATCCATGTCCTACCTCCAATTTTCTTAGACGGAATATATTTCCTTGAGTTTTCTCTTTAAAATTTTGCCAACTGTTGTTTTCGGTAGTTCGTCTACAAAAGTAACTGCACTAGGAACTTTAAAGGCAGATAATCTCTCACGACAATATTGAATGAGTTCAGACTCTAATAAATCATGGTTTTCTTTTATTACTACAATTGCCTTTACTGTCTCTCCTCGGTATTCATCTGGTATACCGATCACAGCTGCTTCGAGAACACTTGGATGACTATATATAACATCCTCGATCTCAATCGGGTAAACGTTAAATCCACTAGCAATAATCATTTCCTTTTTTCTACCAACAATATAGAAAAAACCATCAGCATCCATCATGGCTAGATCACCCGTGTAGAGCCATCCATTTCTTATAACAGATGCTGTTTCTTCTGGCATTTTCCAATACCCTTTCATGATTTGGGGCCCACTTATGATCAATTCACCAACTTCACCGATTCCTAGCGTTTCTTCACCTGTTGCTATGTCTACAATTTTTGAATCCGTATTTACAATTGGTATACCTATGCTTCCCCTTTTTTGTAGGCCAGCAATTGGGTTTCGATGTGTTACAGGTGAGGCTTCTGAAAGTCCATAACCCTCAGCAACAGCTGTTCCACTAACTTCATTAAATCTATTAATTACTTCAACAGGCAAGGGCGCAGAGCCACTTGTACAATATGTTAAACAGCTTAGATCAAATTTGTAGGATTGATAATAATTTAGTAAGGCAATGAACATCGTCGGAACACCTGGGAATGCAGTCGGTTTTGTCGTTTCAATCAGCTGGACAACTTCCTTTACGTCAAACCTTGGAACTAAAATCAAATTACCACCATTGTAAAGTGTTAGACTCATGGCACTTGTCATCCCATACACATGAAACAATGGAATAATAGTAAGTACCCTTTCTTCACCTAATCGAGTTTTAATCTGTGCCGTTGCAGCTCCTTGAAGAGTATTTGCAACAAGATTATAATGAGTGAGCATGGCCCCTTTTGACCGACCTGTCGTGCCACCGGTATATTGAAGTACCGCGACATCTTCTCTTGCATTAATGTTTACATTTGGAAGCTGAACACCCGAATCACTCAGGAGTTCTTGAAACATACTCTCTTTTTCAAAGGAAACAGTTAAAGTGTCTGTAAGGGAGGTTTGATCAATGATGCTTTGTACAATCGGAAGAAGGGAATCGATCACGACAAGCACTTTTGCCTGCGAATCATTTAACACATATAGTAATTCAGATGCTTTATACATTGGATTAACTTGAACAATAGTTGCACCACATAGCTGCGCTGCGTAATAGCTTATTACATATTCAGGACAATTCGGAAGCATAAGAGCAACTCGATCTCCCTTACAAACTCCTAGCTTAAATAAAGAAGCAGCAACCTTTTTAACACATTGATTAAGTTGACCGTAAGTATACGATTTAGTGTAAAAGGTAATAGCAGTTTGATGTTCATATTTATTTACAGATTGCTCGAATAATTGAGATATAGAAATCTCAGGAATCTCAATTTCTTTTGGATTTCCGTCTGCAATATGTTTTAACCAAGGTCTTTCCATCAATATTTCCCCCTTGTAGAAATCAATAATGTCTCTACTCTATTAATAAGCAAGAATCATGCCATTTTTTTCGATTTAACTGTTAACAAAGTACTTAACTATAAAAAATATCGGTAAACAGTTACCTTGACAGCTTATTTTTCAACTGGAAGAAACTGCTGATATAAATCAAAAATAAAAAATCAAGTGGATCCTGGCTTCTAATAGCCAATATTACGCCACTTGATTCAGTATTGAATCGGTATTTTCTTTATATTCTGGTAATTAAAGGTGCTAGGTGTAATTTGTTTTTGAATTATTAATTCATAATTGATTTACCTAAGACAAGTTGTATTTTTGAAGCTTTCTCACAACTGTTGCTTGACTCGTTTTAAGTTTTTCTGCAAGCTCGTAAGTTGTCTTACATTTTAACAATGCTTTTTTCAAAGTCGTTTGTTCTGCTAATTCTACAGCTTCTTTTAATGAAAGATGTTCACTAACACTAATTTCAACATCATTCTTCAATCTATATTCTTCCGGAAGATCAGATAATGTAATGAGATCATGTTGAATGGTCAAAATTAACCGTTCTAACAGATTGGAAAGTTCCCTGACATTTCCTGACCATTGGTAATGATAGAAGAAATTATTTAGGTCTTTATCAAACACTTTGTTAACATTATATTTTTTTGCGTAAAATTCTAAAAAATGATGAATTAATGGAATTATATCGTCTCGACGTTCTCGAAGAGGTGGCACTACAATTGGAACAACATTCAGTCGATAGTACAAGTCTTCACGAAATTGACCAAGCTTTACCATCTCTTTTAAATCCTTATTTGTAGCAGCAACTAATCTAACATCTATCTTTTTAGTTTTTGTACCTCCTACACGCATAAATTCCTTTTCTTGAATGACTCTAAGTAATTTTACCTGTAAATCGAGAGGAAGCTCCCCGATTTCGTCTAAGAAAAGCATTCCTTTATGGGCAAGCTCAAACATACCTGCTTTTCCAGACCGATTCGCTCCTGAAAAAGCGCCACCTTCATAGCCAAATAATTCCGATTCAAGTAACTCTCTCGGAATAGCACCACAGTTAATTTTAATTAATTTTCCTTCAATGCATCTTGAACTTAGTCGATATAGATGACGAACTAATACATCCTTCCCAACTCCAGTTTCACCAAGTATAAGCATTGTCGTATCAAAATTCGCAAGTCTTCCTACCATTTCATAAATTCCCATCATCTTATCACTTTTTAATATTATATCGGGATCTTGATGAGTGTAGGACTTTAAACGCTGTAACTCTTCTCTATACTGCTCGTTCAATTTCTGTACTTTTAATAATTCCTTGTTCAGCTGGTTTAAATCAGATAGATCTCTAATATTCGTTACAACCTTTTCTATTTCACCTTCTTCGTTGAATATTGGACTACCTGTCATTAATGTTTCTTTTTGATTAAAATTCTTTTGAACAACAGAGACTGTTTTCTTTTGCTCGATAACCTTAAGGGTAACAGACTCTTCTAAAATTCCTCTTTTTATTAAATGGTTAATATTTTTTCCAACATAATAATGTTTAGGAATTCCTGTGATTCTCTCAATCGCTGAATTAGTCCTTAATGTATTCCCAAAGCGATCTGTAATGTATATCCCGTCATAGGAACTCTCTATAATGGCATCTAATTCTCTATTTGAGATGTCTAATTCCTTAAGTCGTTTCTCAAGCTCAAAGAAATTAGGGTCATCCACTAAAATATACAGGCGACATAATTGATCCTTTTTAGTATAGTCCCGATACAAAAGTAAATAATGATCTTCATCTTTAGTAGCAAGAATTACATTACCGTCTTTTTCTGTCCAGTTATTAAATGTTGCTTGTATGGCAAGCTTGTATGATAAAAAAGCTTTAAGAGCATGACCTTCTTCTATATGTATAGATAGAATTTTGCCGTCTCTATTTGTAATAATACTGTTAAACAATGCTACTTGTATCTTTTCTTCAATCACAATATACACCCCTTATGCTCTATAAAGGAAATAAATACAAGAGTTATTATTCTCAATATTCAATCTATTTAAAAGATAATGAATCACTGGACCATGCTGGGAGATTATAGTTTAAGTGTTTGTCCTCACGATAGCCTAGAACATATTCGGCTTGCATCACGGTATGAATTTCACGTGTTCCTTCATATATGACAGGTGCTTTTGAGTTTCGGAGATATCGTTCAACAGGATATTCATCAGAATAACCGTAGGCACCGTGTATTTGCACGGCATCATTTGCTGCTTCATTTGCAAAATCACATGCTTGCCATTTAGCTAATGATGTTTCTCTCGTATTTCGCTTACCTTCATTTTTTAAACTGCCTACTCGATAAACTAGTAATTTTGATATTTGAAGACCTGCTTCCATTTTAGCAATCATTTGCTGTACTAGCTGATGCTTACCTATTTCTTTACCAAATGTGCTACGCTCATGACAATACTTGACACTAGCTTCTAAACAGGCTTGAATGAGCCCACATGCACCTGCTGCAACTGTAAATCGACCATTATCCAGTGCAGACATCGCAATTTTAAAGCCATCCCCTTCTTCTCCAAGTCGGTTTTCCTTTGGAACCTTTACATTGTCAAAAAACAATTCGCCCGTATTTCCAGCGCGGATTCCAAGCTTTCCTTTAATAGCTTTCGAAGAAAAACCTGGTATTTCTCGTTCAACAATAAAAGCTGAAATTCCTTTATGTTTCTTCGATTTATCTGTGTAAGCGAATACAAGAAAATGATCGGCAACATCGCAAAGTGAAATCCACGTCTTCTGACCGTTTAAAATGTAGAAATCACCATCTCTATCAGCAGTTGTTTGGAGTGCAGCTACATCTGAACCTGCATTAGGTTCTGTTAATCCAAATGCACCCACCTTATCCCCCTTGGCTTGTGGTACTAAGTATTTTTGCTTTTGGAATTCATTACCCCATTGAAGAAGTGTCATACAATTTAGTCCT
Organism: Bacillus sp. DJP31; assembly: GCF_049310945.1. NCBI lineage: Bacteria > Bacillati > Bacillota > Bacilli > Caryophanales > Bacillaceae > Bacillus > Bacillus sp. DJP31. Next base: position 24,737 of record NZ_JBMERO010000034.1, read on the forward strand.
GTATGAACCGATACAGCCGTTCGAAAAGCGGTGTCCCCTCGTTCTAGTTCCTCACATACAATGGCAAGCGAGTTATAATCCATTCCACTCCCACCATATTCTTCAGGAATACACACTCCCATCAAATTAAGTTCACCTAAGCGTTTCATAATATTAGTCGCAAAATGTCCATTTCGATCCCACTCTGCTATAAATGGCATAATTTCTTTATCAACAAATGACCGGACTAATCTTCTAACCAAATCCTGCTCATCAGACAAGTGAAAATTCATTATTAATCTCTCCTTCTAATCTTTATTCTCCAATCTATTAGACTATATTCTTGAACAGTACTAAAATACCTTTTATTAAATTTCGACAAATGACAACCATTACCCGAATTTTCTTGTTTCATAAATAGTGTTTCACAAAAAGACATAAAAAAGATGAGGAACTTTCCCTCATCTTGGTTTTCTCTATAAATACTTTTGTAGAAAGCTAACCATTGTTTTATATACTTTTAGGGCATTTTCAGTTTTAGAAAAACCGTGACCCTCGTCCTCTAGGACAAGGTACTGGGTGTCCTGCCCTCTTTCCTTTAAGGCATCTACAATAACATCTGATTCTATCTTTACGACACGGGGATCATTGGCACCTTGTATAACAAGCATCGGTTTAGACATATTTTCAATATAGGTCATCGGAGAATCCTCTATTAACTTTTCTTTGTCTATAATCACGTCACCAATAAGCTCTCTGTCAGCAGCTTTCCAGTGCATAGGTGCTGTCTCGATTGTAGTAAATAAATTACTAGGTCCAAAGATATCAACGAATGCCTTGAACTTATCAGCATGGCGACCATGAAGAAGTAAAGTCATATATCCACCATAGCTACCTCCAATACAAAACCATTTACTGGAGCTTGTTTTTCCTTGTTGATCTAACCATTCCATTCCAGCAATGATATCTAATCTTGGTCCCCCGCCCCAATCCTTGTTTACAAGCTTCATAAAACTCTCACCATACCCGGTACTTCCACGAAAGTTAGGGGAGAATACTCGAAAGCCTTGCGTGCACAAATATTGGAACAATGGATTAAAGGCTTTTCTAACAGCATGCTGTGGCCCTCCATGTGGCCAAAGGATTGTGTGCCCATTATCTAGCTTCTCGTTTGGTCTAAAAAAGAGTGCCTCGATTTCTAATCCGTCAAAGCTATTATAGTTCAATACTTCTGGTTCAGTTAACTCTTCCTTATTAACACCAATAATTTTATGATTCGTTAATTGATTCCATTGAGTCATTTTTTCACTATAGAATAAGTTTGCTGGTGAATTCGTGGATCGGCCTAACACATATAAGGATCCGCTCTTTCCGACAATTATCTTATTAACCATATCAAATGGCTTATCTAGAAGTTTTGCTTCATTGTTTGTAAAGCTAAACACATATAAATGATCCTCTACCCCACGTTCTGCCACAAAAAACACTTTTTCATTTGTTCTATCAATAGTTAAATTAGTAAGTTCATGACCCTCTATACCTATAATTTTTTTAAATGTCCGTGTACTAATTTGATAGCTTGCTAAGTATGTAAATTCATTTTCAAAGTTTGTCAACAAAAGTAAATGGTCGTTATCAAGATACTTAACTTGTCTAACTCTATGTGGAGATTCCTGTGAGGGAGTAATTGGTATAATTTCACTCCCTACTGATATGTATCCAAAGGAACTCGAGTTTCCAATTTCCTTTGAGAATGTAAATGATGATTCATCAGGACTAACAGAAAATAGATAGCTTGGTCCATCCTCACCCTTTAGAAGAATTACATTTTGACCTGTCTCAAGATTCATTCTACCGATATTAAGGTAGTTTGGATTATCAACACTTGTTATGTAATAAAGATTTTTCCCATCTGAAGAGAGATCACCAAAATAAAACTTTTCATTCTCTTCACTTAATATTGGTGCGGGTTCTCCCCCTGACGTTTTAACACCAAAAATATGATAGTTTTCATCTCCGTCATGATCATAGCCTAGTAAAATATTACTTCCATTAGAATTATATTTTACAAAAGAGTTCATCTGATTAGCAGTTGTAAGCTGGTAAGGATAACCCTTTTTCAGGTTTAGTGCCCAGATATTATAATAGCCATTAAGATTTGTGGAAAAGATTAGTTCATCCTCTGTTGCATTCACATCAAAATCGATGATATTTATTGTTCTAAAAAAACTTTCAATGCTAGGTTGTGGAAATTTCAACATCTGTTAACCTCCAATTGGTGTGATAATAAATTTATTTTTACACCGTTCGATAATACTTATTTCAATTCACTTTTAATATTAACAAATATTCCGTTAATGCGCCATTTGTTAAATTTATTGTATATGAATAAAGTTTCCTGAAAAAAGTTTTCTTCAAAAAAATACGCACCTCATTTAAGATTCGTTTATGTTTTTATAAAGAATCTCAAATTACATCTCTTTGTAGTGCCGCAATCTATAAATTAAAAAATCCTCTACGTTTATTTTATTTGGTTCGACTACTAGCTGAATTGAAGCATTTCTCCAATAGGCTAATAAGAAAATCTCTTTTAGTTTACGGATACATTGAGATAGAGGTGCGCATGTATTGAGTTTTTTTAAATGTCACATTTTTTTAGTTTAAATCCATCTTCGCTCTTTTCTTCCCTGAGCTTCTTCTAAAACATCCTGTTTTTCCTCTTGTTCGTCGCTAAGTTCCTCTGTATATAATATAGCATCTGATTCCTTATCATCTAGGTCACGTCGTTCCTCTAGGTCTCTAGTTGGTCCGCCTCCAAAAAAGCCCCATGGATCTCTCCTTTTGTAAACCTCTTCCTCTTTTACAGGACCTATTACTTTGACTTCTTTAGCATGAATAATTAACTCATCAACATGGATTACTCTTGCCTTTTTCTCTTTAGACATTTGAACTCCTCCTTAAGATTATGGTCGCTCTATAATATTCATGTAGGGATGAATATGTATAGGCTTTAAGCAAGGATTTTATAACACGAAGAATGAGTAGTGAGGTTAAACGCCATTTTAATGCTATATGTGGTAACTGTTTTTTTGACTAGGACAATTAATTCGGTCAAAAGTGGTTTAAATTTCTCAAGAACGTCTAATAAAAATATAACGATAAATAATAATAAAGGAGAGATTCATTTGAAACCGATCGTAAGTGAATATTTTAATGAGGAAAAACTTGTTCAGGATATTAATCAGCTTATATCGAAGGGTATTGAAAAGGATAAAATCTATGTCATCTCCCATGATCAAGATCGCACAAAGAGAATTGCTGAAAAGGCAGATTCCAATACTATAGGATTACAGGAAATGGTCATCGATGATTTAGTTGGTACATTTTTTGAAAGCAAAGGTGATGAACTTAGAACGAAAATGAAAGAGATTGTACTTTCCGAGCGTGAGGCTAAAACTTTATGAAGAAGGACTAGATCAAGGAAAGATATTGATGATGATTGTGAATTAACAAATAAATATTATTTTTAAAAAACAGTGAGAGGATCACTGGTTTTTTGGTTTGAGCTATATTTTGTTCTTTACCTCTTCCCTAATTGACTCAATGATCGAATCAGATAGGATTGTTGGAATGGTCGTTTCACCCTCGAAAAGCCAAGTATTTATTATTTCAAGATCTGACTTTGTAAATGTGATTTTATATTCTTTGTGATTGTGAATGAAATTAGCTGTCACTGATTCCTCATCCATAAAATCATCATCAATGATCATATGATTTATTATATATTGCTCCAAATTGTATTCTCCTTTTTACATTTTTTTGAAATGCCCTTATGTATGTAGAATGAACGTTATGAATTTCTTTATTCGTATTTTTTTAAAAAAATATGTTATAAACTGCTATTATTAGTAATAGTAGCAATAAATCACTGCGGGAAAGGAGCAATTGTATGTCTAAATATATTTATTATCTTATTTTGCTATTAATCATCTTAACCGGATGTTCTATTAATTCCCAATATGCTCGAGATTCCTCTCATACGGGTCAACCAAAAGTAGTTGAGGCTATTGGCTCTTCTCCTCAAGTATTGGTGAAAAATTTATACATACATTGGACTTTAACAAAGCATGAGGATATCTTTTATATTAGTCAGCGGGAAGGATTAATTGTTGAGGTAGATATCGAAGCTGGTAGTGTAACTACCCAAAGTCTATCGCTCAGTAAAGATGTTCATAATGAAGGAGTAGGTGGATTACTAGGATTGGTGTTAGCTCCTGATTTCGAATTATCAAAGCAGGCATTTGCCTATTATACATTTAAACAACGTAATGAGACTAGAAATAGAGTGATTGTGCTCCAAAGGAATGACGACACCTGGATTGAAAAAAGAAATTTACTTGATGGGATCCCAGGAGGAAGAATCCATAATGGTGGTAGAATGAAACTTGGTCCGGATGGAAAGCTGTATGTCGCAACAGGAGATTCTGGAAATCCAGAACTCGGAGGCAATTCTGAAATAATTACTTGTTGTACTGGTTAGCGAAGCATTAGTACCTATTTGTGTTGAAGTATAGACCGTTAGTAAATTAGGAGACTAGAGGATGGAGATAAGGCAAGCAACAGCAAACGAAAAAGCGATTTCCTATCTCAAAAAATCGTCTTTTATGTGAAAATTTCCTTATCGTTGTAAATTCGCATTTTCCAGACGCTACCCCTATTAGAAAATTTCTCAAAGCACTCCTTAAGATTGCTTTTATTGATTTGTTTTTTGCTAGTGTTTTTCTTATCACCAATTGATTGCAGGGTTAATTTCATCTAACACAAAAAACTATACAACTTTATGACGTAAAAGAAAAAATAAACATATTATTAATCTGAATGTTGTCGTTATTATACAGCGTTATAGAAGATATGATTAAGAGAAAAATAATAAATAGCTATTAATAAACATATCTATACAAAATTATGTCGTTTGAATATATATTTTATTGTCGCCCGACAGGACGACATAAATTTTTTTCGTCTGATATCTCAAAAACCAAGTAAACTTGCGTTAATGAGATATGTATCTATTCTATTATTTAAGTTCCGATAATATATATTATGACCATGGCGTTGAAAAGGAAAAAATTAAAGTAACAACCTCACTCTAACCTGTATCTAAAATTGCTATTCTTTATATTTCTAAGATCTATAAATTTTACGCTGTATTCAATTACATCATTAATATATAAATTATGATCTTTCGCAAACTCCTTAACATGGTCTAACAATTCTTTATCATATGTTGTTTTATATTGAACTCGATCCTTTGGTCTAGTTTCCTTATCGAAATTAATTACACCTTGAGATAAAACCGATTGTAAGCCACTTTCAATTAGATAGTTTATGTGGGTATCATACTTAATTGCTAAATCATTCAGTTGAGCCAATATAGCTTTGCTTACGTTTGTTCTAAATTGGACCCTGGTAGTATCTGTCGTTTGAATAAGTCTGCCGTTGATTAATTTCCACATAGTTATCTCTCCTAAGCTACTACAAATTTTTTTCTTCTTCTAAACGCTGTATCATATAATCTCTTTTATATGAGTGGAAAGTAATATCTGTACTATTATTATAAATAATAGTAGCAAGTTTAGGTAGATTATATTTGCCCTTAACCCAAACACGATAAATAGAATGGCCAACTTGTTTGTTTTCTGATGTAATTTCAGAGCGTAATTCCCATAATTGAAATACAGATAGTAATCCTTGAGCAAAATTTAAGCTTCCAGTTGTAATATTCATGACATAGCCTTTTCTTTGAACCCAGCCATCTCCATCAATCACTCCTCTTATGAATGAAGGTAAAAACTCTTTAGGTACATCTGGCAAACAAATGGTCAATGACTTGTTTGCTACTATTCCCAATTTCTCGAGATCTTGTTTTATTTCCTTTGAATTAATAATTAGGGTCGGAGTTAATCTTGTCTTTGCGATAGGCGGTAGAATATAGTCTGCTTTAATTAATTTTGAAACGAGATATAAAACAGCTTCGTCTTTCTGAGTAAAAGTAATGCTGTTAATGGTTTTATTTACACATCCATCAGTCACAAACATCCCCAATACCCATGCCATTTCATGTGACCAGTGCTTAAAGAAATCCTCATTTACCATATGCTTCCTTGGCTGACCTGAAGATTGCTCACGATTCATCTCTACGCCATGCTTGTACATCACATTTCGAATGGCACGGCCTGAGATACCAATAACTTTTTCCATATCTTTAAATGGAATAGCATGATACTCATTTTATACTATAAAAACAACCAGATTTCTTCATTAATATAGTGTTTAAATGACTGTTTTTGCAGAAACAACAGGATATG
>NZ_JBMERO010000035.1:0-30074 GCF_049310945.1 Bacillus sp. DJP31
TGCTAGCAGTCCTGAATAGGGGCTAATCGAGACAGAGGGTGTAGGGTTAGAGTGCTAGCAGTCCTGAATAGGGGCTAATCGAGACAGAGGGTGTACAGTGTTAGAGTGCTAGCAGTCCTGAATAGGGGCTAATCGAGACAGTAAACACTAGTATTACAAGGGCTAGATCTGTTTGTGACCAAGCTTATTTTAGTGGAAGACTTAAGTACCTCCCAAATGGAGATACAAAACCGTATGTAATGTTTACTGGGTATGCGAGCGATTTCAAACAATAAGAAAGGCGTCCTCTGGACGGCCTTTTTATATACTGAGCTAAGCTAAAGGAGGATTTATTTTGAAACGACTCATTCTAATCAGAACATTTGTTGTAGTGTTACTAACTGTATGGTTAATTAAAGAAATGATACAAAAAGAAGTACAAGTAACTATATAATCTTTGAATCTGCGACTATTACGAATGATGAGTCAAAACAAGAATTAATCGAAAGGTTAAAAAAAGTAATATTCAATTTAAAATGGACAGTGAAGGAAATATATTGATAAAAGAAATGGATGCCAAAAAGGCAGTTGCTTGCTTTACATAATATGATATTTTCAATAGAAGTGTAGGAAGCATCTAAATTTTGATAACTGAAGAATCTGGTTTGCTTAACACACAATGATGAATCGAGTTTATGTGCTTGAAAAGGTTTTCATCCAAGTAGATGAACTCTTGAGTATGTTGAAATCAGCGAAGTCCTAATACGTAAATGGGAAATAGTAAAAACCCACCCAATCGGGCAGGATTCAATTATGTTATTTCACTTCAATTCCCTCAAACAACAACACTCGAGCTGGAGAGGCATCAACACCAATTAGTTTCAACGGTGCAGCCACCATAAAGTAATCCCCTTGAGGAACTTCTTGTAAACGTAAGCCCTCGATCACCACAATACGCTTAGAGAATAGAGCCTTATGTGTTGGATGACCTTCTTGTGCTCTCTCTACACCAAGTGCATCAATACCTACTCCACGAATCTCAAGCTCAGCCAAGTACTGAGCTCCATCTTCTTTTAAGTAGATGAATTCAAAGTTAAACTCTTCGTCACTAGAATTCTTCGTTTTAAACAAAAGAAAATCGTCCTTCTTAATATCAAACGAAGCTAGGTCCGCTTTACTAATTCCATCCACAACGTGAGTCAAATCTAGCACCTTACACGAACCCACAATTTGATCTAGACTAATTGTCTCTATTGTTTCTCCGTCATTCATCATGTGCAGTGGAGCATCCATATGCGTTCCAGTATGCACGTCAATGGCCATTCTCGTTTCCGTCACATGTCCATTTGTAACCGTATCAAAGCTTGGTTGCTTTTCTGGCTTGTTTTTATAAACAGGCATGCCGACAAAAATAGGTGCTGTAATATCATACATTTTCATCCGAAGTTCACCCTCTCAATTTTTAATTCGTCAAAGGCCACCAATGGAAGCCATCTTTTGCTAGTAGCATATCTGCACGGTCTGGGCCCATAGATCCGGCGGCATAATTAGGAAAATAGGTAGCTTTCTTTGAGGCCCATGCTTCAGAAATAGAATCAATGTATTTCCAAGACAAGCCTACTTCATCCCAATGAGTAAAGTTAGTGGCATCTCCGCGTAAGCAATCGTAAATTAGACGCTCGTATGCCTCAGGTGTATTGATACCAGTCATACTCTTATTACTAAACTCCATTTTTATTGGAGTCGTGTCACCGGTCGGACCGGACTTTTTCGCATTAATATGTAGAGTAATTCCTTCTTCAGGCTGGATATGAATGACCAGTACGTTTGGTCTTCTTTCTTCTCCTGGAGGGAAGTATAAGTTCATCGGCATATCTCTAAATTCAATGACGATTTTCGTGGATTTAACGGCCATTCGTTTTCCGGTGCGAATATAAAAGGGAACACCTGCCCAACGGAAATTATCGATTAGAAACTTCCCAGCAACATAGGTTTCCGTATTGGTTTCAGTCTCTGTTTGAGACTCGTTTCGATACCCAACAACTTCTTTCCCTACAATTTCCCCAGCACCGTACTGTCCTCTGACGAAATAGTCATCCACTTGGTCAACTGCAATCGGACGTAAAGAGCGAAACACCTTGATTTTCTCACTGCGGATTTCTTCAGTATTGAGTCGACTTGGTGGCTCCATTGCGAGCAACGCAACCATTTGAAGCATATGATTTTGAACCATGTCTCTTAGGGCACCTGATTTCTCATAGTAGCTTGCTCGGTCCCCAACCCCTAATGTTTCACTAGATGTAATTTGGATGTTTGATATGTAACGGTTATTCCATAATGGTTCAAATAGGGCATTGGCAAAACGTATAACTTCAATATTTTGAACCATTTCTTTACCAAGATAATGATCAATTCGGTAAATTTCATCCTCTGAGAATGCTGCTCTTATTTGTTTATTCAATTCTATGGCAGATGAAAGATTGCGACCAAATGGCTTTTCGATAACAAGTCGTTTCCAACCTGCAGTTTGAGTAAGCCCTTCTGATTTTAACATGGATGCAATAGTTCCGAAGAATTCCGGGGCCATGGCTAAATAGAAAATTCTATTTCCACCAGTAGCATATGTATCATCCAAGCCTTCTAGCATTGTTTTTAACTCTAGATAAGAATCACGGCTTGTTACGTCAAATGAGTGATAGTGAAAGTGGGTGCAAAACTGGTTGAGCTTCTCTTCATCATGAGGTGAAACGGAAGCTTCTAGTAATGCGGACTTCACATTTTCACGAAACTGTTCATGTGAAATACCTCTTCTAGCTACACCAATGATACCGAATTGATTTGATAGTTTTCCACTTACATATAAGCGATAAATAGAAGGGAATAGCTTCCGGTTGGCTAAATCTCCGGTTGCTCCAAATATAACGATAAGTGACTTAGGATTCTCTATGTTCACGGTTGGGACCTCAATTCTATAGAATGCATATGTATTTCTGCTTGGGACAAAAAGTTTATGTACACTTTCACTAGTATAAGCGATTTGTGCATTTCGAAACAAATCACCATCATTGTAACAAAATTCGTCAAAAAAGGACAAATGTATCACACCAATCATACCAAAAAAGCTCGTCTACTCACCAACATTAAAACATATAGTGTTATAAATACTATTTCTTACAGTGAAGGTGAGAGTATGAAAAACCTAAAATCCATTTTACAAGTCGCTGCTACATATATCGGAACTGTTGTTGGGGCTGGTTTTGCCACTGGTAAAGAAGTGGTGCAGTTTTTTTCACAGTATGGAATGATCGGAATCATCGGAATCTTAATTAGCGGGTATTTATTTATTTGGCTTGGTACAAAATCTATGCTTATAGCTAAAAGAATCGAAGCCAATTCCTATCAAGAGGTAAATGAGTTTTTATTCGGTGAAAAGATAGGGAGAATCGTCAACTTCGTTTTCTTAATTATGCTGTTTGGAGTCACCTCTGTTATGCTCTCAGGAGCTGGAGCCGTATTCAGAGAGCAGCTTGGACTACCTGCTCAAATGGGGATTTGGCTCTCTCTCATTCTATGTTACGTAGCCGTTATACGTGGGATGAAGGGGCTACTACTCGTCAATTCAATTATCGTTCCGATGATGCTTCTATTTAGTTTCATTATTATCTTTGCTTTTCCTGATGCATCCGCCTATTACGGAGAATCTCCCAATATAGGGATGTTACTGCTAAGTGCTCTTGCCTATGCATCCTACAATATTGCATTAGGTCAAGCTGTACTCGTTCCGCTCGGTAGGGATTGCGAGAATGAAACCATTATTAAATGGGGCGGCTTTTTAGGTGGACTTGGATTAACCTTTATCCTCATTACGAGTCATCTAGCACTCATCACGATCCCAGATATGACCTCCTACAGCATCCCTATGGCAGAAATCATTAAAGTAATCGGAACCGTTATTCATCTATTATTTGTACTCGTGATTTATGGAGAAATATATACTACATTAATCGGGAATGTGTATGGAATCTCTCGTAAACTTTCGGCTTCGAGCAAGCCAAATAAAGCGATTATAATCTCGATTCTACTCATTTGCTATTTTGTAAGCTTAATTGGGTTTGATTATTTAGTAAGATATCTCTATCCAATTTTTGGTTATATGGGATGTGTAATTTTACTATCCTTAATGTTTAAGAAGATGCCAAAAGCAAGATGAGAAAATATTTTTGAAATTGACTTGACAACTAGTGAGGAAAGTCATTATATTACTATTTAACATAATTGAAACGTTGATGAGGATTAGTAAAGTGAATTTGTTTTATGCAGAGAGGAAAGCATTCGGTGAAAGGTTTCTATAAAGCGGCACTTGAACCTACCTTCTGAGTTCTGTATCTAAAAGATAACAGCGGAGAAGTCCGTTATCCTGTTTGAGAGTATAAAGTAGTTTTCTGCATTATAAATGAGGGTGGTACCGCCAAGCCATGGTCCCTTTTTGGGAACGTGGCTTTTTTGCGTTCAAAAAATTAATAGAGGATGACATAGAGGATGACAAAGGTGACGAAGGAATTTGTAAAAGATGTGACGTCAATGGATGAGGATTTTGCACAATGGTACACAGATGTCGTAAAAAAAGCCGAGTTAATTGATTACTCAAGTGTTGGAGGATCTATGATTATTCGTCCATATGGGTATGCAATTTGGGAAAATAGTAAGGATGAATTGGATAGAAGAATCAAGGAAACAGGGCACCAGAATGTTTATATGCCACTGTTTATCCCAGAAAGCCTCCTTCCTTACTATTCCTCTATCTGTATCTGGCTTTTCCTCTTTTGCCCTTTAGGTGCTCTAACCTTCAAAATCCCATTTTGATAAGATGCCTTGACTTGTTTTTCAGAAACAGGATAGGGCAATTGAACAGTTCGTTCGGCACGTTGGTAGGAGCGTTCTCTTCTATAATAGCTGTGTACATGTTGCTTTTCTTCGCTTTCCTCTTGATGCTCCACTGAGATCTTCAACATATTTCCCACAATATCTAGATAAATTTGTTCCCGTTTCACACCAGGAATCTCAGCTGTAATCACTAGCTCATCCTTTGTTTCGTAAAGGTCTACAGGGAAAGTGGATAGTAAGGAGCGTTGGAAAAATCCATCGATTGAATCCATTGCCCCTCTTAGTGGTTTTGCATGAAAGAAATCATCCATTGATCTTAAAACATGTTTAAAAGGCTCGTAATTGGATGGTGTATTCTTTTCATTGTCTTCCTTTTTCATAATGTCCGTCCTCTCTTTCGCAAAAATATCCATCTTGTTTCCTTACCGTGTTCGGGTTATGATATATAATTATTCTATTCACAATAATGAAGATGGGTTAATGGATTTTATAACTTTAAAAAAGGGTTGAGGGTATGTCACAAGAACGAATTAATTGCTTTCAATGTAAACATTTATATACAACATGGGATCCTAAGTTTCCGAGGGGCTGTAGAGCCTTTAACTTTAAAACATCACAAATGCCGTCAGTTGAGGTACATCGCTCTTCAGGTAGTCCTTGTATGAGGTTTGAAAAAAAGAATAAATAGAGAGAAGGACACAGGTGATGAGACAAACGTTTAAAGCGTATCATCCGATTGTATGGACATTGCTTGCTGGAACTGTTTTTGCGAGAGGGGCTAGCTTTGCGGCAATGCCATTTCTAGCTTTGTATTTATCAAGAACGGTTGACATTAGCCCGTTATTAATCGGAATCACGATTGGAATAGGTCCTTTAACAGGGACGTTAGGGGGATTTATTGGGGGGCATTTGTCCGATCGATATGGAAGAAAAGCAGTCATGCTCATTACGATTTTCGTTTGGACCTTTGTTTTTATAGGCTTTGCTTTTGCAACACACGTGATCGCTTTCATGGTATTGAATGCCATAAACGGTTTATGTCGTTCCTTTTTTGAACCGACGAGCCAAGCACTTATGTCTGATGTGACGGAAAAAGAAAAACGTTTAAAAGTATTTGCCATGAGATATACGGCGATCAACATCGGGGCGGCAGTGGGACCGTTGTTAGGTGCCTATTTAGGGATGATCTCAGCAAATGTAACCTTTATTATTACAGGGATTTTTTATTTAGCGTATGGAGTCGTGTTGTTTATTTTAATGAACAAATACCAAGTTCGAAATGTTAATGAAGGAAAGGCTCCGGTTAGAATGATCGAAGCCTTTCGAGTGCTGAAGCGGGATGTTTCACTAAGGTATTTCTTAATGGGTGGGATATTGGTTAACATCGGGTACTCCCAAATTGAATCTTCACTTCCACAGCATCTAGGAAATATTATTTTAGATGGTGTATTGCTATACTCCGTCCTATTATCAGCCAATGCTGTAGTCGTAGTTATCCTTCAAATTCCACTGAGCCGATGGGCGGAAAGATGGAAAATCATGCATGTGATGATGCTTGGGAGTCTATTGTTTACTGCAGGTTTTATTGGCTTTGCCTTATCAAGTGGCTGGGTCGGCTTTATCGTCTCCATGATTATTGTGACTGTCGGCGAAATCTTCTTGTTCCCATCAGGAAGTGTATTTATTGACCGGATAGCACCTGAGGAGCTCCGTGGAACCTACTTCGGAGCCGCCCAGTTCAGATCCGTCGGTCATTCAGCTGGTCCAATGGTTGGTGGCTGGTTACTCAGTCATTACAACGGTCACATTTTGTTTTTCATCATTGGAGTGGTTGTGGCAAGCAGTATGTGGTTTTATTATTACGGAAATGTGAGGTATGAAAGAGCTTCGGTAAAGGAAGCGATGTCAGCTTGATCTACTAGTAAATAAAAATATACAAAAACAGAGCAATCACACTAGATACTGGGTGATTGCTCTGTTTTTGTATTAAACTTTCAAAGTATGATTCTTAATAACTGAAACAATTTCTTGAAATGTATACTTGTGGTTCACATCATCTACCGTGAAATCCGGCTCTTCTTCAATACCCATCGTCCATGTATAATGATTAATCTTTAGAAATATAATGAGTGATGCAAGTGCTGTTCGTTTGTTAGCGTTTTGAAATGCATGATTTTATCGACTCAAAGAGAGGTGCAGCCTTTTCATAGATGGAAGGAAAGCCATCTTTAGCAAATGCAGAAGCTAATGGTCGATTAATTGCTGAATCTAATAGGCTTGGATTCTAACTTTTCTTTCGAGCTGTGCCATAGAAACACCTCTTCGTTATAATAGTTATAACGATTATAACGCAAATTGTTTTGTGAAGAGATAGTGAATAAGATGGAGGAGGAAAGTAGACTTATTAGATATTAATCGAAATTTTATAATCACGGGTGTGAAATCCCTGTCAAAAAAGGGCACCAACAAGGTACCCTTCCCAAACTCCTACCACACATTCCCTAGACTAGATACAACCATCACATTCGAATCTTCCTGCTCGCGACTCGCTGCATGAATATAAACTGCTTTCATCCCAAGCTTCAAAGCTGGCGCAATTTCGTTAATGAAATTATCACCAATCGAGACAGCTTCATTTGGCGCGATACCGTATTGATCAAATAGTCCTTGAAATAGCTCAGCTGTTTTCATTGGCTTCATAGAAGAATGGAGAATATGCTCAAATACACCATCTAGCTCCAACTCCTTTAACAAACGGCCTACATCATCAATATCACTATTTGTGCAAAGGACAATTTGCTTAGATTCCTTTAGTTCCAGCAACATTTGCTTTAGCCCAGGCGTTTTCGTTAGCTCAAATTTCTCTGTCACCATATATTCCTTTGTTCTGTCATAGCAAGGGTATGTATCTTTAACTCCATAATGTACAGCTGTTACAAGTGGGAGCCACCAACCGTCACCAATGGCGATCATGTTTTCATAGTTAAACTGGATTGGCTCTTGGTATAAGTCTGCTGTTTCTGATTGATGTATAAACTGACCCTCCCAATTATGAACCTCTGTCACCTGAAGTGTCATCGGATCTAGAGTTAACACATAGTCACGTTCCACATCGTATGCTTTGCCAATTTTGACGATATGATCTCCAGTTTTCATGGCCTCATAATCAGCCTGAAAACGACTTTGTTCCTCTTCATTCGAGAGTTCTTGCTTTAGTAAATCCGCGTAGTAATCAAAATGGTCTGTATCCTCATAAAGCGTTCCGTCTAAATCAAAAATAACAAGCTTTGCTTCTTCTAAAAAAGATTTCATAATTGTTCTCCTTTTAGTTCAAAAATGATGGTTTCATGTGGTCGAAGCTGAAGCAACTCATTAGTCCCAACTAAAACATCATAGTTTTGTAAAATAGCAGTTCTCTCATGCCTTCAAGAGCTCTGGAATCTCAAATGTTCCTTCATTATCGGAATGGTTAAACACGATAAACCAGGTCATGTCTTCAAGGTCACGTGTATACGCATAAATCGTTTTATGTTTCTTAGAGTAATCGTTAAAGCTACCATAGATCATAACAGGATTTTCTTTGCGCAGTTGTATTAACTTCTTATAGAAATAAAAGACTGAATTTGGATCTTGTAAGGCAGCTTCCACATTAATCTCATCACATCATAACTAGCATCCCACTGCATAGGTGTTCGTGAATTGTCACGACTCAGTGGCAGTAAACTCTCAAAAACCTCTTGTGGATCACGGCCTTTTGCTGTTTCTTCTTTGTATTTATTCTTCATGGCAATATCGTCATAATCCTCAATAGAAGAAAAACGAACACCTGTCATCCCAATTTCTTCTCCTTGGAAAATATAAGGTATTCCAGGTATCGTATGAACCATTGTTCCCAAAAGTTTCGCTGATTGCACTCTGTTCTCTTTGTCATTACCGTAACGAGTTACCTGACGAGTATGATCATGATTGTTTAAAAATTGGGAATTCCAGCCCTTGCCCCATAACCCATCATACCAGGTTTGCTGAATCTCCTTGTATCGTTGCATGTCCCATGTAGGCATATCGTCTGCGATTTGGAAATGAAATAATGTATGCAATTCTTGACGATCTTCTCCTACATAAAGTAAACCATCCTGGGGCGTAACAAACGGGATTTCTCCAACAGTGATCACGTCATAGTGACGAATAACCTTTTCGTGCATTTCCTGAAGATAGTCGTGGATACCTGGGTTATTGCCTAAATAATTAATATTCTGTGGGTCCTCAGCATTAGGAAAGCCATCAATTTTAGCAAGTAGGTTGATAACATCCATCCGAAATCCATCGATGCCCTTATCCAACCAAAATCGCATCATCTTATAGATTTCTTCCCGAACCTTAGGATTACTCCAGTTTAAATCAGGCTGTTCAACGGCAAATGAGTGGAAGTAGTATTGGCCGGTTGCTTCATCCAATTCCCAAGTCGATGGAGTAAAATAAGACCTCCAGTTATTCGGTTCTTTCCCATCAATAGGATCCTTCCAAATATACCAATCACGCTTCGGGTTATCCTGTTTTGAACGAGATTTAAGAAACCAAGGGTGCTCATCAGATGTATGGTTCACAACTAAATCCATAATTAGCTTCATGCCGCGATTATGTACCTCTTCTAAAAGCTGCTCCCAAATGTCAAATGTACCAGCCTTTTTCATGACTCCTGTATAGTTCGATATGTCATAGCCGTTATCTTTATCAGGTGACTCATAGCAAGGATTGAGCCAAATAACATCAACACCAAGCTCTTTTAAATAGTCTAATTTTTCAATAACACCTTGCAAATCTCCATAGCCATCACCAGTTGTATCGTAAAAGCTCCGCCAATAAACTTGATAAACCACAGCTTCTTTTCACCATGTTTTGTTCATTTTTTACCTCCAAAGTCATTGATTATTGTCTTTTTCTAAGATAGCATTACTAGTATTAAAAGTTAAGGCTGTGAAAAATTTATATGGAAATACCTGTTAAAGACGTATTGATTAAAATGCAACAAGAATCACAACGGGCACTTCTGGTACAAGATGAAAGTAAGATTCGAGAGCACCTTCTTATTATTCAAACATTATGTAGCTTGGTTCTAGAACAGCAAACGAAAAGTTGGGATTCAACCCTCACAAGACAAGTGATGCCTGAATTTATTCTAAATGAACCCAAGCAGAAACTTGATGAAGAAGAAGCAAACGAGGATTCTCTTTTTGATTTTTAGAAATAGTTCTCTGCAAACTTTACCAACCATATTTCATTACCGTAAGGAAACAATGAGGGTACGGAGTGTTAATGGAGGTGAGACAAGGATGCCGATAACCGATGGTACTTTTAATGGATTATTTATGTTTGATGATGTCAATTCGAGTACGAATACTAAATTGAATCATGACCGCTATGATGTGTATGTGAATGGGGATTTTGTGGGGCATAAAAGTTTGCTCACAGAGTCTGAAGAGATCTCTGATGTGAATGACTTTCTTCATGCACAGGGCTATCAAAATTTCCAAGCAAATGTTGATGGTGATCACTACGAAATTCAAACGGACGATGAAGGAGATATGAGACAGGCGCTTCAAATCTATTTGCAAAGTCGATAAAATAAGACCCCTTTCAGTTTGGAAGGGGGTTACATATTAGGGCGTTTACATTAAATTGGTGATACATATTTCGGTATGCAGCCTGAGCAGCTTCGATGGAAATCCCCTTAAAATTCACTTTACCATTTAAGGGTAATTGGACTAGAATCGGTAGGTCGGACGAGATTACTGTTCCAATTAATGGATAGCCCCCTGTTGTTTGCCGATCAGCTAATAGAACAATGGGATTTCCGTCAGGAGGAATCTGAATCCCACCTAAGGGAATGGGATTTGAAGGGAGCGATTCCGAGTTTTTTTTAACAATAGGATTCTCCCCACTAAACCGTTGTCCCATTCGATCACCAGCCCTAAAAATATAAGGCTGCCCCTCAAATTGAAATGTTGAGTTCTCTTTTAGGTAAGCGAGGTGTGGTCCCGAAATATAACGAACTAGAACTTCGTCTTTATAAACGGGTATAGCCGAGGATTTTAAACCACGATTTCGCCTCAATGTTTTTGGATATCCCTGTATTTTAGAGCCCTTTATGATTACGGTTCCTAAGTCTGCTTTTGAAAAAGAAGATTGGCTTCCCAACACCATTTTGCAATCAAATCCACCTCGTATAGCTAAGTAAGCATAATTCCCTTCCATTTGCTCTCCAAAAGTAAGAATATCCCCTTTTTTCCCTTTATAGGTTCTCCATAATGATATTGCCTCACTGTTTAAGCAAGGAGATAAGTGAGCGCCACATATTGCAAACGTGAACGATGATTGAAGTGTCAGAGTGGGGCCCATTATACAAATTTCCATACAAGCTGTTTGTCTTGGGTTGCCTACTAATACATTTGCCCATTGAAAAGCAAAAGGATCCATTGCACCAGATGCTACCACACCAAATCGTTGATATCCATAGCGACCATTATCCTGAAAACTGGTTGCAAGTCCTGTTTTCTCAACCTCAAAAAGGACCGAACTCATTTATGTACTCCAAGTGCTTTTATAGTCACACCGTGCTTTGTAAGTTCCTTGCGGATTGCGGCTGCGACGTCTACTGCCCCTTTGTGATCACCGTGTATACAAAGTGTATCTACCTCTAGTGGAATGGTCATTCCTGAGATGGTGGTAACCTCTCTTTTCAAAACAATCGATAAGGCCTGTTGAATGATGTCATCGACTTGGTGAATCATGGATGAATCCAGATATCTAGGAGTTAAAGTTCCGTCATCCTGATAAGTTCGGTCAATAAAAGCCTCGATGGCATAAGGTATGTTAGAATCCACACAAGCTTGGATTAATTCACTGTTTGCAAGTCCATACACAATGAGGGACGGATCAAATAGCTTCACTGCCTCAACGATTGCTTGTGCCACATACGGTTCTTTTGCAGCCATATTATATAAGGCCCCATGTGGCTTTACATGCGTTAAAGGAACATGATGATAATTACAAAAGGAAAGGATAGCACCAAGCTGATAGAGCATTAGGTTTTTGATTTCGACCGCTTCTAGTTGAAGAGGTCGACGACCAAAACCGTACAAATCATAAAAACCTGGATGTGCTCCAACATGAACTCCCTTTTGTTTTGCCTTTTGAATGATTTCATTCATGATATTGGGATCACCTGCATGAAAACCGCAGGCTATGTTGGCCGAAGATATATACGGTAAAAGTTCATCGTCCTGACCTAAGGAATAATGCCCAAAGCCTTCACCTAAATCACAGTTAATGTCAATTTGTATCATCGTTATGCCTCCAAGAAAGAAATTCTTCTTTCGAAATGGAATAGAATTGAATTTGATCACCGGGTAGTAGGAGAAAGGGGTCCGCTTTTTGGCTATCAAATAGTGAAATCGGAGTTTGACCAATGATATTCCACCCTCCTGGAGAAGAAAATGGATAGATCCCGGTGTATGAACTACCAATAGCAACTGCCCCTTTAGGTACATGAATTCTAGGTGTGGATTTTCGAGGTGTAAAAAGCTGTTTATGTAATCCAATTAAGTACGGAAAACCAGGGAGAAAGCCCATTATGGCAACGGTATAGGTGACTCTAGTATGTAGTTGAATGATGTCCTCAACAGACAAGTTGCGTTGATTGGATATTTCCATTATATCTAATCCAAGGGTTTCATCATAGCAAACAGGAATGGAAACAAGTTTAGATTCCTTTTGTAGATTTTGAACTGGCTCGAGTATATTTCGATTTAACGTAAGAACTAAATCCTTAAAGCTATAATGCATGGGATCATAGTAAATAGCAATTGATTGAAAGGCAGGAACAATGTCCACGATTCCATCAAGTTTAAGCCTAAGTAGTTTTTCGGTCAAAGAATGGATGTGAGAGAGTAAAAGAGAGTCATTCATGCTAGTAAACTGCAATAGTAAAGCATTGTCACCGAGAGGATGGACTGTAAAGGAGTTCAAAATATGCCACCTTTCTATGATGTCTGAATGTTGAAAACTTATAACTATCATACCATATCCTAGGTTGAAAATTGGTTTTTTACGGGCAAAGTATTATGATAAAAGAAAGAAAAAAGGAATGGGTGAAAAAATGAAGCTGTTTATTTTATTAGGAAGTTTAAATGCTTTAATAGCGGTGGCTTTAGGTGCATTTGGCGCACATGGTTTAGAAGGGAAAATCTCGGAACGTATGCTTGAAGTGTGGAAAACAGGAGTAACCTATCAAATGTTTCATGCGTTAGGACTACTTATCATTGGGATGTTAATCGGTAAATTTCCTGAAGCATCAGCTTTTACATGGGCAGGCTGGGCAATGTTTGTTGGCATCATCCTTTTTTCTGGAAGCTTATACGCGTTAAGTACAACTGGGATTAAGGTATTTGGACCCATTACTCCACTGGGTGGTTTAGCCTTTTTAATTGCTTGGGTTTTTGTTATGGTTGGAGCGGTTAAATATTTGTAAAAAAGGGGTCTTAGGTGACCATCCTCGGCTTTTTTCGGGGTTCTCGGGCATCTAAAGGCATCTGAGGTTATCCTTACTATAACAACAATATGACGTGTGCGAGTTCACACGTCATTTCTAATGTCATTCTATTGTTTAGGCACTTCTGCTTTTCGTGTTGTCTAGCTCAAGCGCCCAGCCCCTCGAGGTCAAATAACCTAAAAAAAATAAAAGGGGAGACCACCCTTTTATTTTTTTTTTTTAGAACATTTGCTATGCCTGAGTCTTAGCGGGGCGCTTGTGCTTTTCGTGTTACCTAGGGCTATAATTAGCCAGTGGTTGAGCTGCAGCTCCGAACGGGTATTCGTAATCTAGTTCTTCATCAAAGGTCACGTAATCTAAGTAAACCATTAATAATAAGAATCTCAATCCTGTTTGTGGATCGCTTAAGATAATGTGGTCACGTCCTGCTGCTTCTACAATTCCGGTAAATGTTTGTTGCTTTCTATCACCAAATGTCATGTAAACTCTTGCAAGCTTCCCTTTGTTTAGTCGCAAAATGTTTTCAATGTATGATTCTTCAAGAGGTAGCATTCCTGGTATGAATTCAGCTGGGTTTTGTAAACCTACGTTCGGTGCACCTGGCTGGACGAGAGGTCCACCTGATTGAGCATATGGGTTAAAAGCAGGTTGAGCTCCAGTTCCATATCCTTGGGCACCTGGATAAACTTGCTGACTACCATATCCAGGAGGAGCCTGATTTCCATAATATGCATAAGGGTTTGCTTGTGAATAATTTTGATTCATCCCAATAACCTCCTCTTATTACAAAGAATTTACCTAATAGACTGAAGGACAATCTGCAGCAGTTGGCTTATAAAAGCAGTGTGACTTAAATCTTCCTGTATTCCACTGATTGTACCATTGGGCCGGACAGCTACCGGATGGCTTGAAAAACCAAAGTGAAAATTCTGCCGGGTGCAATCTTTGGCCGGCAATAACCTTACGAGCAAGCTCGATTTCAGAAGCTCTAGGGGCCTGATAAAAGTAACCCTTTTGAGTCGCTTCAAAGCCACCAGGACTTTGAAACACCATTTGACGGATGGTTCTGATCTTTTTAAAATCAAGACAGGCACCACGTGTACGATTTACTCCGGTATTCCCGACCATTAGCATCCCTTGCTTACCATCAGCTTCAGCCTCAGCTCGGAGTAGCCTTGCTAACAATTTAACGTCTTCTTCGGTATGAGCAACAACTGCCATCTTCCTTCACCTCATCTTTATGCACTTAAACATTACTAGCTTATGGGCAGGATGGGGAATTGGTGCGAACTTCAAAAAAAAGTGGCTTCAAGATTCCGCTATTTATAAATATGAATTGGAAAAAGAGAATATGACAGATACAAAAAACTCCTTACTTAGAAAAGTAAGGAGGTAAAAAAACAATAGTACAATTTAAGTTCATTTTTAAATTAATTCACATGTAAAAATTTAGGCAGTTTTTCAGAAGGCAAAATATTTCCGACAAAGAAGGAGCCGAACTCACCAAAACGAGCACTTACTTCATCAAATCTCATTTCATAGACTAACTTTTTGAATTGAAGAACATCCTCAGAGAACAGCGTAACGCCCCACTCGTAGTCATCTAATCCAACAGAACCTGTTATGATTTGTTTCACTTTACCTGCGTATTGTCGTCCAATCATTCCGTGGGCTCTCATCATGTTGCGACGATCCTCCATCGGAAGCATATACCAGTTATCTGTACCTTGACGGCGCTTATCCATTGGGTAAAAGCAAATATGCTTGGCTTTTGGTAAAGTAGGATAAAGGCGAGCGAGAACTTCAGGGTTTTGGTACGGATCTTCCCCAGCTGGTAAATAGTTACTTAACTCTACAACAGATACGTAGGAGTAAGTTGGAACTGTATATTCAGCAAGTAATGTCTTATTAAACTCTAATTCCAATTCATTTAGTTCTTCTAAAGTTGGCCGTAACAGCATTAGCATAAAGTCTGCTTTTTGTCCTACAATCGTATATAGGGCTTGGCTGCCAGTCTTATTCGCTTCAGCTAACCCCCATTTTTCAAGCAATCCTTGAAATTCAGAAATAGCAGCCTGTCTTTCATCACTCGAGAGCGTTTTCCAAGCTCTCCAATCCATTGCACGTAGATCATGTAACGAATACCAGCCATCAAGTGTTTTTGCAGCTTCACTCATTAGTAACACTCCTTTAATAGTAATATTGGATTCAATCGTCGAATCTCCAATTGAATGATCTATAATATGTATTTTCAATTACTTACTATATCATAGTTTGACCAACTACATAGGTCATCAACCACTGTGGTTTAATTTTACGTTTTTGTGAGAGTTCATTCGATTACAAATTATAGATTGGGTTATGATAGAAGTGTTAGAAAAAGTATGTAGAATTTCGAAAAAAGTATGGATCACATCAAATCTGATTTTGCAGTAGTGATTACATAGTATCTATAAACCACCGAACTAAGAGGAGGATTGTTGTGAATTTATTTTCAAATATAAAAGAAGCAGTGCGAGGCAAGAACATAAAAATTGTTTTCCCAGAAGGATTGGATGAACGGATTTTACAAGCAACGAGTCGATTGGCTGAGGATAATCTAGTTAGCCCAATTTTAATAGGGAAAGAAAGTGAAATTAGAAGTAAGGCAGAATCAATAAGTGTATCCCTTGAAGGAATCGAAATAATCGACCCAGCGAGTTACGACGACCAGCAAGCAATGATAGAAGCATTTGTTGAAAGAAGAAAAGGGAAGGCCTCCTCTGATGAAGCGAAGAAAACCTTATTGGATGAAAACTATTTTGGAACCATGCTTGTCTATATGGGAAAAGCGGCTGGATTAGTAAGTGGAGCTACCCATTCAACGGCTGATACAGTGAGGCCTGCCTTACAGCTGATTAAAACAAGGCAAGGTGTGAAGAGAACGTCCGGGGTTTTCATCATGGTAAGAGAAGAGGAGAAATATGTTTTCGCCGATTGTGCAATAAATATTTCCCCTGATAGTCAAGAACTAGCTGAAATTGCCGTAGAGAGTGCGAAAACAGCTAAGCTCTTTGGATTTGAACCTAGAGTTGCGATGCTAAGTTTTTCAACAAAGGGTTCTGCCAAGTCTCCTGAGACAGAAAAAGTGATTGAGGCGGTCCGTATTGCGAGGGAGTTAGAATCAGCTCTTGTCATAGATGGAGAATTTCAATTTGATGCAGCCTTTGTCCCTTCTGTTGCAGCAAAAAAAGCACCAGATTCCACCATTCAAGGCGATGCCAATGTCTTTATTTTTCCAAGTCTTGAAGCGGGTAACATCGGATACAAGATTGCTCAACGTCTTGGTAAGTTTGAAGCCATTGGACCGATTCTCCAAGGCTTAAACAAGCCAGTCAATGATCTGTCGCGTGGGTGTAATGAGGAAGATGTGTATAAGCTAGCCTTGATAACGGCTGCTCAGTCGTTGTAAAAAAGGATATGTGATAGGGGCTTGCGATTATATAAACTAAAAAAGCACTGGGCGCTAGCTAATTCCCAGTGCTTTTTCATTTCGATCAATCATTCTCATTAAATTGGTCTCAAACGTGATGATTTCTTCGCTCGTGAGCTGTGAATTATGTAACTTTCCACCAAGGTTCTTAAGAGCATGTAAGGTAGAATACATGATATTTGGAACGGCAATATTCCTTCCTAACAATTCAGATAAAGAAGCCATGGTACTAGGAATAATAGTTGGGAAGGTGAACTTTGTTTCAGTTTCGTTTCTACCAATTTTATAAAATTCCTTAATTAACTCCGCTCGCTCTGAGCCACTACCGGATACACATAGGTAGATTTGAACGGCAATCCCACCGCGTAATCGTCGCTGGGAAATACCGGCGAACTTCTTTCCATTCATACTTAGATCATAACTACCTGGGCAATAGGAGCCAGTAATTTCTCTTGCTTCAAAGCTAGCTGCATAGTCTTGCAGAATGTACGTTACGAGTTCAACCATTGCATCGTAGCCACGGTTAATTTCAATCCCTTTTTCACTATCTTGAAATAAAAGAGATAGATTTAGTACTCCTGGATCTAACACGACGGCTAGTCCGCCTGAATTTCGGACAATCACATGGTATCCTTGAGATTTAAGCCAAGTGGCAGCATCAGATAGATCGGGTAATCTAGTATCCTGAATCCCTAGTACAACCGTATTGTGGTGGATCCATGAACGAAGAACTGGAGGAGAATAGGAATTTCCGACAGAAGTACATAATGTATCATCCATAGCAAACGATTGCTTTGCTTCAAAAGATGAGCCTAATGAGGTTTGATCAATGATTCTCCAATTGGGCTGAAGTAGCAATGAGGCTTGTTGTGACATAAGTTAATCCCCTTATCAATAATTCGGAAAACTAATTATATCATACTTGGAAAGTGGGAAAGGAAAAGCAACAGCTTGAATAGTAAGTAGTTCAGTTAGTTATTGCGAGAAATCAATAAAATTACTGTCCAAATAGCATTTACAACTTAAATCACATAGTATCAGCATAAAAAAACTCGGAGTTTACGCTCTGAGTTATTTTTTTTAACTGTTTTCATAAGTTGTTGCTTTTAAAAGATGTATAAAGTTTGTCCGTTAATTTCCGTTGCAGGCACATGACTACTGCGGTAAGTAGAGCGAAGCGGGACGCCGAGGAGGCTCCTGTCACCCCGTCGAAAGCAAGTGTAATAAATCAGCCTATATAAAAATTAGTGTCCTCAAATTAAGAGGGCACTGAAAAACTCTCGTTTTTCAAAGTGGTATTGAATTAGTAAAACTGATTATGCCACTAGCTCAGAATAAGTAGTCCTGTTGGTGTTTTTCCTTAAGCTCTTTCTCTAAAAAATGGTCAAGCAACCATTAAATAAATTAGTTGATTGGAACAGTTGGTGCTCGGGCACCTGCTTAGAGCAGTGGGACAGGTGAGACTCACGCATGGCCTTTGCGCCGAGGATGCTCACCGCCCACCCCGCGGAATGGTGCATCCTCTCGTTACGATCGACCCCTATTCTAGAAAGTAACAAAGTTTCCGAAAACAGCCGTTCTTATAGAAAATCTCAAATAGACACTTATTTGAACTTTTCCTAATACAATAAGTGTTGGAGAATGTCGTTCTGAGTTAAAGGGATAATCATTTTAGTAAATTAAAAAGACAGCTCAAAAAATTCATTTTTTCGAATTGAACTATCTTTTTGTGTTTTTATGGTAGTTCTTTTTCCTGTTTTTGGTTTATCAGTCAATATCCTTTTTACATTCACTGTGAAGATAGCCATATCCCCTTGCAATTCCATACCAATTAGACTCTAGAAAGATGACAAAAAGATGATTTTTAGATAACATAATGGTGATACCCATCTCTTTGTGTAATTGGTTTCGTCGCCATTATTATACCAAACGAGATGGTGTCTTTCTTTTTGGAAGTCACATAATATACCTAATGCAAGAATGGACCAAATAAAGCTTTAGCAAAGATACCCGAAGGATTAGACATTAATTTTTAACTACGAAAGTTGAGTTATATACTATTATAACTGCAACTTTAATAATGAAAGAGTGCTATTCGTTTATATAACAACTAGAAAACGAGTATGAAATCATTGCAATTTCATACTCGCTTTTTAAATGCTATTTCTATTGTTTCTCCACGTTATCTGAACTATTTACTTGAGCAGCTATTTCTTTTCATCTAAAAATCGTAAAAAATCACTCAGCTAATTTTTCAAGATTCCCATTTCGATCCATTCGGAACTTGGTTGAAGGACGTTCTTCCTCATCAAACAACACTAGCTTTCTGGCACGATTCATGATTTGCATTAAAGTTTGGTAGTCTTCTTCAATGGTCATGGAATCCTTCTGAAGTTTGTGAACTTGTTCCTCTAATTTTTCGTTTTGTCGCATAAGTTTTTCGTTTTCCAAGTGCAGGGCATCATTTTCGTGCTTTAAAATCATTGCTGAATGTTGACTTCCATTCATTGTGGAAAGGAACTGCACAACATCATCTATAGATAGAGATGCATTCAATGAAGTACCGGATGTTGTTCCAAATGAAGATTTCTTTGGAAAACTAGTAGGTGGTATAGTTGGAAAAGCCATATTGCTAGTTTCAGGTAGCGTCGAAAAAGGTGGAGAATATAAAAGCTGCTTCTTAGCTGGTTTTCCTAGTCCGATATTACGTAAACGCTGCTTTCGTTGCTTTTTTGATAATTCTAATGCTTTCTCATATTGCTCCCGAACAACTGCGTTCCATCTAAATCCACAAGCAGAGGCGGTGCGATTTAGTTGGTCTCCTACTTCTTCAAATGCATTTAATTGGGTACTACCTTCACGCACATGGCGCAATACAGTTTCAGCGAGTAATAGATCATCTTCTTCAGTCCAAGAGTCTTGTCTTACTTTCATTACTAAACACTCCTTATCTATGGATAATGAATTGGTTTTTATATAGGTTATATGCAAAAGAGGTCGACCTTTTTTAAATCAGAACCATATTACTCAGGATGTCGCTCTAGTAAGTACGATGCCTCTAGTAAAAGTATGGACAAAGTGAACTAGGTTTATACTATTCTTTTATGAGGATAGTAGATTACTATTGAATAGACTTTTTTGTGACTTGCATTGTCAGTTTGAAGAAGGTACAATTTTTGTATAGTTATTTTTTTTTAGAAAGGATTGTCTTGATGGCAAACGAATTTCGTATTTGTGACGATTGTCAGGCTACTACGATCAAAACCTTGGTACCCCGGCTGAAGAAAATAGATGCTGATGCAACAATAGATATAGGATGTCAATCTTATTGCGGACCAGGGCGAAAAAAGTCCTTTGCTTTTGTTAATAACCGTCCCCTATCGGCACCAACAGAAGACGAGTTAATAGAGAAAGTTGAGAAAAAGTTAAAGAAATGATCTGATAGATACGCTTCATCTTGAAAAACCACAGTTTATATAGGACTGTGGTTTTTTGATTTCTCGTAATAGTGCTTTTTTTATATAGGTGCAGAGGTAGAAGTAGACTTTAAATATATTTGTCGAATTTAAAACGTGTAAAATGTAAAAAATCGGGTTTTTTTATCGAATTAAAGAAGATATAATAGAAGGCACAGACAATATAGAATGGAACCTTATATGTATAAACTTTAATATCCACTACAAGAAAGTTGACGGAGGGTAAAGGAATGACCTATCCAAATGGGAAGTTAAGTGAAGAGAAGGTGTTCAAGGACCCCGTTCACAGTTATATCCATGTTCGAGACAAGCTAATTTGGGATCTGATTGGGACGCCTGAATTCCAACGATTACGTCGGATTAGACAGCTAGGAACGGCGTATTTAACGTTTCACGGAGCGGAGCATAGTCGATTTAACCATTCTTTAGGTGTTTATGAAATCATTCGTCGAATTATTGATGATGTGTTTAAAGACCGACCGCAATGGAATAATGAGGAGCGGTTGCTTTGTCTTTGTGCCGCACTTTTACATGATTTAGGACATGGGCCTTTTTCGCATTCCTTTGAAAAAGTTTTTCATCTTGATCATGAAGAATTTACAAGGGCAATTATCTTAGAAGATACAGAAATTAATAAGGTACTTCGTCGAATGGGAAATGATTTTCCAAAGAAGGTTGCCGAAGTCATTGAGAAGACATACGAAAACAAATTGGTTGTTAGTTTAATATCTAGTCAAATTGATGCTGACAGAATGGATTACCTCCAGCGTGATGCTTATTTTACGGGTGTTAGTTATGGGCAATTCGATATGGAACGCATATTACGTGTAATGCGCCCTCTTGAAGATCAGGTTGTGATTAAAAAAAGCGGGATGCATGCCGTGGAAGACTATATTATGAGTCGATATCAAATGTATTGGCAAGTGTATTTTCATCCAGTCTCAAGAAGTGCTGAGGTTATTTTGACCAAAATATTACACCGAGCCAAGCATCTTCATCAGGACTTTTATAACTTTAAGACGCAACCCCTTCACTTTTTCTCCTTATTTGAAGACGAAATCAATGTACATGATTATTTAAAGCTAGATGAAGCAATTATTCTTTATTATTTCCAAGCGTGGATGGAAGAGGAAGATGGGATTTTATCGGATCTTTGTGGCCGATTCGTCAATCGGAACTTATTTCAATACGTGGAGTTTAATCCACATTTACAAATGCAACAATGGGTGGAACTTAGCCATCTTTTCAAAAAAGCAGGTATTGACCCAGAGTACTATTTAGTTTTGGATTCATCCTCTGATCTACCCTATGATTTTTACAGACCAGGCGAGGAAGAAGAGAGAATGCCGATTCATTTGCAAATGCCAAATGGTGATCTAAGGGAGTTATCGAGGGAATCCGAAATCGTTGAAGCCATCTCTGGTAAAAGAAGAACTGATCATAAGTTATATTATCCACAGGATTTTATCGAAGACCTAACAAGTAAGAGACGGGTAAAGGAACAAATTATGGAGATATTAAAGAAACCTTATTAATAAATAAATGATAACACGAAGTAAATGTCTGACCGTTAGTTGTCGGGGTAGGGAGTGGAGTAGGCTTGTTAAAGGATCATGTTAAAGTAATGAAAGTATTTGCTGAATCAGGTGAAATCATTGGTCGAAAGAAGTTACAAAAGATGGTGTACATAGGGAAAAAGCTACAATACCCATTTTATGAACGCTATGACTTTCACTTTTATGGACCGTATTCAGAAGAGTTAACGTTGCGAATTGAGGAACTCTGTAATCTAGGTTTTTTACTAGAATTAAAGGAAAAAAAAGGCGGATATTATCAGTATCGCTATGCTCTAACCGAGGTAGGAGAACAGTTTTTAAATCAAAATGACTCTGAGCTGCCCTCGTTAAATGGATGTATGAAAGAAATGAATGACCAAAATGCAAGATTTCTAGAATTAGTTTCTACTGTTTTATATTTTGACAGCTTAAAAAAGGAAGAAGTAAAAGAAAAGGTCTTTACTTTAAAAAGTAAGCAGCGCTATACGGATGAAGAAGTTGAAGATGCCTATGAATATATTGAAAATTTAAGGAAAACAGTCAAACACTAAAGTTAAGCTCATCCATTGAAATGTAAGTAGTTCGGTTATTGTAAGGGGAAATTTAAAAAAACAGGCTAATAACATTTAAATTCACAGGTTATATCACACAGTAAATAGCATGCAAAAAAAGCTCAGAGTTTATGCTCAGAGCTTGTCTTTTTTAGAGGAGCCTTCCATTAAAGTCCCCTTAAATGGAACAACAAACACATGCTTTAACTTTTTCCCTCCACTCTCCCCTCATTGTAATAGGATGTTCAAAAAGTCCGCTAAAAATAGCTGTAGTATCTCTTCGTTGTCTTGCTTTTTTTACTCCTCACGTATCAACACCATACGCTCCGGTGCTCAGAAGGCTTCGCCGCCTCGACCTACTTGTCTATTTTTATGCTCCTTATTGAACACGAACTGTAAGTACTATTTTTATTACATCATTTATATAATAATCATATTCCATTAACCGGTCCATTAAGACCAAGAGCAATTTTGCTTTATTGGGCTACGAATACAGGAATAACCCTTACATATCTGTAAAAAATCGAGTACAAAACCTTTGTGATTTTATACTCGATATCCAAAGCTAGTTTTATTGTTTCTCCACTTTATCTGAACTCCTTAATTGAAATAAAATAGGGTGTGCTTTTTTAGTTTAAGGGATAAAGAAGGGGATGGAGTTGAATAATAAATTCGTAATTACTTTGAAAGGGGAGTGTGTATGCGATGCAACAGCAAGAAAATGGATTTTCACCGGATGAGTTTAAGTTGAATAAATCAGGTTTTGATAAGACTATGCCAGGCCATACGTCCCATCACCAGAATGAGATGATTCTTAGACAGGAACCAAGGACAGCTAGAAAAGAAGGGTCAGGAATTAGTCTCCCTTATGAAACGAGACTTGAAATGGGACTCCAGCTTGATGAACACTTATGTGCATTAAGTGTAGCGATTAATCAATATACGAAACACCATTGGTTAACAGAAGGAGCCGAGTCCTTTGGTAGCCTGCATCATATTTTAGATGAGCATATTGATGTGACGAAAGATCACATCGATAAGGTTGGCGAGCGGGTAGCAAGGCTTGGTGTGGTCCCAACTGCTCATCCAGTGACACAGCATGAGATTTCATATATTAAGCATGAGGTGGAAGGACGCTATACGATGCGTGATTTCCTACGAAATGACCTTGAGCATGAAATCAAAATTCAAGGGATGATGAGAAAGACGATCAAACGTGCACATGAACTAAATGATTTCGGAACGGTACAAGTGCTTGAAGAGGTGTTATTAAAGCGTGAAGACTTTGGGTACCATATCTGGAGCTTGTTAGAAGATGACACGCTTGTAAGAGGCATGAATCACCTATTAGATGGACAAAACGACATCGCATCAAACCGCCACTTAAATAATAATCTAGTACAGTAACACAAATGGGGCCTGGTCTTCACCGCATTAAAGCGGTGGGGGCCAGGCCCCCGTTGCTTTAAAGGGTTAAAGTTTATTCGTCGCTCAGTCTTTTTCCGCCTGTGGCATAGTGGTTTTTGGTCATCTCTTCGATGAAGACGACGATTTTTTCGGACGGGGCGCCTGTTGATTCAGAAACAGCCGCTGTTACTTTCTCTACTAGAGTCTTCTTTTGTTCCTCGGTACGACCTTCTAGCATTTTTACGGTTACGTATGGCATGAATATGTTTCCTCACTTTCATATTTCAGTGTAGAGTGCAGTTATAGTATACTAATGGGAGAATATTTTTGAAAGATAAAGGAGAACTATATGGAAATGCCATTTTCGTTTTTAAGTCTTGAAGGACTTCCATTCGTCATCATAACGTTAATCATTGCCTTTTCAGTTCATGAATTTTCACATGCGTATGTGGCCTATAAGTTTGGAGATCCCACTGCAAAAAATCAAGGAAGATTAACCCTGTCACCCTTAAAACATCTAGATCCAGTTGGCTCAATTATGTTAATTCTACTAGGTTTTGGTTGGGCAAAACCGGTTCCGGTCAATCGGTTTTTCTTTAAGAATCCAAGATTGGCAGGTGTGTTAGTATCTGTTGCGGGTCCTCTAAGTAACTTAGTCCTTGCATTTCTAGGGTTTATATTAATGTTTATATTCATTCGTATCGGTATTTTTTCAATGATCCCGAGCAATGTTGCAGATTCATTAGAAATGTTCTTTGGCTACTTTATAAGAATTAATATCTCTTTATTTGTTTTTAACCTTCTGCCGTTTCCACCTCTTGATGGATATCGAATCATGGAAGACCTAGCACCACCTAAAGTCCGAGCGCGTCTTACCCAATATGAACATTATGGAATTATTATTTTTTTAATCTTAGTTATTACACCATTAGATGCCTATACAATCACACCGATTTTCCAAACTGTAATCCCTTTTGTCGAAAGTGTATTGTCTACCATGACAGCACCGATATTGGAGATTGGTTCATAATTTCTTTATAATTACTTGAAAAAAGAGGAGGTCAATCCATATGGAGCCTGAAAAAAAGAAAAAAACAATTGGCTTTAATATTATAAAAAATGATCCAACTGATGGTCATGGTGGGTTTGGTGCTACAGGATCTCTAAGTCTTGAAAATATCTCCCCAGTTATTGTTGACCCAGAGGCTGGAGAAGCGTTTGTCGATATTGGTGCTCTTCATGCAAGAAGTGTTATCGAAAAGGGGATAAAATTCACTCCTGATCGAGAGAATTCACCAAACGGGAAGCTCTATTGGATGGTTTGGGTAACAATCGAACGTTTAGCAGAAGGTCCTTATTATGCAGGAGTAACAGCATGTGAAATGACGGTGAACCGGGAAATTCGTCGGGGCTATAAATCATTGCCTGAACATGTGAACAATATGGATAAATCATTAAAGCGGAAAATCATTGTCAATCATATGGATGATACATCTAAGAAAATTTTAAAGGATTACTTGGAAAATCATGATAAAGGCATGTGGGAACGGGCAACTGATCAGTTAAAAGAAGACCTGCAAGGAGCATGATTTTGTCACATTTATGACAGTTTGATGAACGTTTTCAATAAAAGTTGAGCTTTCTATTGAAAAAAAGTACACTTAGTTTTACAGCTTAACACACTGTAGAACTAGGACACAAAAAGCCGTAGAGATTCGTTCTCTACGGCTTTTTGCTTTCCTACATTAGGGTGAAAACCAATTTAATATTTTTCTCATAATGCCAGGTTCTTTTTCTTGATCCTCCTCAACTATAATGGGGTCTTTTTCATGTTGGTTTGGAAGATGATCTTGGCAATAGTCTGTAGGCTCGGTTCCTTTTACATAATAGGTTAGCCTTGCAATTGGACAGCCTTCGGTTGCGAGTTTGCCGTTATCTGGATTCACATAAACACCTACTACACCTGATGTTGGTTTAAAAGCCTGCACAGGTTCGTCTTTAAGAGCCTCTTCCATAATAGAGACCCAAATGTTTTTGGCATACCTCTTTTCCTGTGCTAAGTCTAGGGTGTAATCTTTGTCATAGCCAACCCATACACCTGTCACAAGCTTTGGTGAATAACCAATCATCCAACTGTCTGTACTTGTTGTCCCTGACTTTCCGGCATATATTCTCGATATCTGATTCATTATGGGCTTGCCGGTTACTACTGTATAATCATTTAATTTTTCATCGAACATGCCTGTCATCATATGAGTTGTCACAAAGGCAGCATCTGGATCAAGGATTTGCTTTTTGGTACTCTTTTTCTCGTACAATACTTCACCATTGTAATCCACGATCTTTTTTATAAAAGTGGGTTCAATTTCTTGACCACCATTAGCCAATATTCCATACGCATTCACCATATCAATTATCTTCACATTTGATGTGCCTAATGCTAAAGAGGGATTCGCTACAAATTTCCCTTGTATACCAAGTCTTCGGCTCGTATCAACAAGAACATTCTCTCCGAGTGACATATGTGTTTTAACTGCAAAAACATTATCAGATAAAGCGATAGCCTGAGCTAAAGTAATGGTGTCATTTGCGTAATAGTCATTATAATTGCTTGGTGAATAGGTACGGTTTTCTTCTGCATCTCCATATTGAAAGGTCGTATACTCACTTCTTAGTTGTGTGGATGGTGTAAATCCTTGCTCGACGGCCGCGTAATAGAGAAACGGCTTAAACGTTGAGCCTGGTTGACGTTTTGCTTGAGTAGCTCGGTTAAACTGACTCAATACATAGTCTCTACCACCAACAAGTGCTTTTACTTCACCATTTGCTGGATGCATCACTACGATAGAAGCTTGAATTTTAGAATCTGAGTCAATGATGGATTCCATTTTTGCTTCAACCATGGATTGTAGCGTTGGATCAAGTGACGTGTAAATACGAAGTCCACCCATCTCAATGGTTTGATCGGTCATACTTGTCACTGATTTTAGTGCGAGTCTTACGGCATCTTGAAAATAAGGTGCAATGTTGAGTCTTTTTACATCATACTTTCCGTGGAATTGAATCGTTTTCTTATGAATCTTTTGGACTTGATTACTAGGAAGCAGGTTGTTTTTAACCATAGTATTGAGTACAACAAGCTGGCGCGCTTTTGCGTTTTCAGGGTGATCAATCGGAGAATAATGACCAGGACCCTTAGGAACACCAGCTAGCATAGCTGCCTCACTTAGTGATAAATCCTTTGCATGCTTATTAAAATAAAAATTGGAAGCAGCCTCAATTCCGTAAGCACCGTGACCATAATAAATAGTGTTTAGATAGCCTTCTATAATCTGTTCTTTAGAATAATTCATTTCTAAACGAAGAGTATAAAGGGCCTCTATTAATTTTCGTTTCCACGTTTTGTCATGCTCGAGAAACAAGTTTCTCGCATACTGCTGAGAGATTGTACTAGCTCCTTGCGCTTTGGACATTGATTTTATATCCGCAAGAACAGCGCCAGCAATCCTTACATAGTCAAATCCATGATGATTAAAAAAACGCTTATCCTCGATAGAAATGGTTGCATCAATAAGGTGTGGAGAAATCTCCTCAAGCGGAACCCAATAACGAGTCTGCCCGTGATTACTTTCACCAATAACGGTTTCGTCTTCTCCGAAGTAAATCGTAGATTGCGGAACCTGAAGGGGAGGTGGACCCTTGGTTTTGGCGTAAATAAAGACACCTGTTAGCCCAAGCATAAACAAGATTGATAGAAATAACCCTATAAAAAATACAGCACGCATATATTTAAACGTTTGTCGTAAACGTTCATTCGTAATGATTTCCATCCTCTATTCACCCACCAAAGTACATCCTATTAAAAAACATGTATCAACAGTATTGAGAAAAAAACAGCATTCTAAACCTTTTAAAGGATATTTTAACGCGGTAAAGCGATGGGGGCCTGACCCCCACTGCTTTACCGCGTTAAAGAATAGACCTACTATTTAATTTGTACTTGCATTTTTAGGGGATTGGTCTATACTTTGATTTGCTGTATATTTTTTCATCAACGCCTACCTTTTCTTTAGTAAGAGAAGAGTTGGTTTTTTATCGTTTCAGAAGGGAACGATAGTATAGTAAAAAGTAGATACTTATTGTGCTTAAATAATAGAAAGGTGTGACATACAAAATGGAATTATGGTACACAGAGAAGCAAACGAAGAATTTCGGGATCACAGCAAAAATCAATCAAACCCTACATACGGAGCAAACGGAATTTCAAAAATTAGATATGGTTGAAACCGAAGAGTTCGGAAATATGCTTATCCTTGATGGAATGGTGATGACCACTCAAAAGGATGAGTTTGTTTACCATGAGATGGTGGCGCATGTCCCTTTATTCTCTCACCCAAACCCTGAAAACGTACTTGTTGTTGGTGGGGGAGACGGCGGAGTTATTCGTGAGGTGCTTAAGCATCCGAGTGTAAAAAAGGCGACACTTGTTGAAATTGATGGAAAAGTCATCGAGTACTCAAAAAAGTATCTACCTGAGATTGCTGGCATGCTTGAGGATGCTCGTGTTGAAGTCAAAGTTGGAGACGGCTTTATGCACATCGCTGAAAGTGAAAACGAATATGACGTGATTATGGTTGATTCAACAGAACCAGTAGGTCCAGCAGTAAACCTATTTACAAAAGGATTTTACGCGGGTATTTCTAAGGCTCTTAAAGAAGACGGGATCTTTGTTGCTCAATCGGACAACCCTTGGTTCACACCAGACCTCATTCGCGATGTTCAACGTGATGTGAAAGAAATCTTCCCAATCACAAGTCTATATTTAGCTAGCATCCCAACCTATCCAAGTGGATTGTGGACGTTTACAGTTGGTTCGAAAAAGCATCATCCACTTGAGGTTGCAGAGGATCGATTCCACGAGATTGATACGAAATATTACACAAAAGAGCTTCACAAGGCTGCTTTTGTATTACCTAAATTTGTTGCTGATCTGATTAAGTAACGTACGTTTTTTAGAATTAAACAAGTATACTTATTCTAATCTGGCGCAAGCCCCCAGTCCCTCGAGAGCAAATAACCTAAAAAAAGAATAAAAGGGAAAATCACCCATATATTCTTTTTTTGAGAACATTTGCTATGCCTGGGACTAAACATGGCGCTTGCGTCTTTTGTACAGGAGGATTTCAAATGCGTTTTGACGAAGCCTACTCAGGTAAAGTTTTTATAAAAAGTCATCCAAGCTTCGAGGAAAGCAGTGCTGTTCTTTATGGTATGCCGATGGATTGGACAGTTTCGTATCGTCCAGGTTCTCGTTTTGGTCCTGCTCGCATTCGTGAGGTTTCTATTGGATTAGAGGAATACAGTGCTTATCTCGACCGTGAGCTAGATGATGTGAAATATTTTGATGCGGGCGATATCCCTTTACCTTTCGGGAATCCGCAGAAAAGTATCGAGGCGATTGAAGAGTTTGTGGATCAATTACTAGCTCAAGATAAATTTCCACTTGGTATGGGTGGGGAACATCTTGTATCGTGGCCTGTTATCAAAGCGATGTACAAGAAATACCCTGATTTAGCCATTATTCATATGGATGCCCACACGGACCTACGTGAGCATTATGAGGGAGAGCCCTTATCTCACTCAACACCCATTCGTAAGGCAGCAGAGCTAATTGGACCAGGAAATGTCTACTCTTTCGGAATTCGTTCGGGGATGAAGGAAGAATTTGAGTGGGCAAAAAAGGTGGGAATGTATATCGCCAAGTTTGATGTGCATCAGCCTTTAAAAGAAATTCTACCACAGCTAGCAGGACGTCCGGTCTATGTTACGATCGACATTGATGTGCTTGATCCAGCGCATGCACCTGGTACAGGAACAGTAGATGCTGGAGGGATTACCTCTAGAGAACTGCTCGCTTCTATTCATGAAATTGCACGATCTAAAGTCAATGTGGTTGGGGCGGACTTAGTAGAAGTCGCACCTATTTATGATCATTCAGAACAAACAGCCAACACAGCAAGCAAGCTTATTCGTGAAATGCTCTTAGGTTGGGTTAAATAGCAACCGAGTTTACGAGAACAGCCAATAACCAAGAGAGAACTGAGGCCGAGTGCTTCAGTTTTTTTCTTGTGTGCCAGGCATGGCAACTATCTAGGTGGTGAAAGTCCATTGTGGGTACACATCGACCAACCACTAAGGAAG
>NZ_JBMERO010000036.1:0-28797 GCF_049310945.1 Bacillus sp. DJP31
CCAATATGGAGTTCCATTTTATAGTAGAATAGTAGATTCAATTGTTTTATAACGTAAGTAATAAAATAAGTAAAAGTATTAAAAGGTAACACACGAATGACTTCGTGTTTTATTTTTTGTTCTTATCTGGAAATAAAATACATAAATGATAATTTAGGTAAAATAAGGAGGGTATTATGAGTTTCTTTAAAAAACTGTTTGCTACGGAAGACCTTACACCAGAAGAACGTGAGCGACAAGAAAAAGAAAAAGCTGAAAAGAAGGCCCAGAAGGAAAAAGAGTATCAATTGTATCAAGAGCGACGCGAGAAAGAAAAAGAAGCTAAACAGGCCGAAAAAGAAAAGAAAAAAGAGTTGGAGCTTCAAAGAACAGTTAAGTTTTTTGGTCCTAATCCAGGATTTACAGTTAAAACTAATTATACCGTCTATAAAAATGTCTTAATTTATCTAGAGAATAATGTTCTAAGTCCGACAGAAGAAGTATTATCTACAATCCCAGCAGAATATGACAAGACCAAGAAAAGGGAAATAAAAGGTGTATTAGTGGCAACAAATGAACGCCTTATATTCGCTACAAGTGGGATTGGTCATGGGGAATTTGTTGAGGTGTTAGAATATAGCAAAATGAATGGTATTTCTTTAGCTCCTGATGGATTTAGTCAAAAAGAACTTCTGATTGATTACGGCAGATCTAGAAAGACTTTTGATGATATTGTAAACGACGCTAATTTCACTAAATTCCTAGCAGAAGTAAGACAAATGATGAATCAATCAATAAAGATTGGCAAAGTTAGTAAACCAACAAAGGCAATACCAAGCCAGAAACAAGAAGATAAATATGAGACTTTGGCAAAGCTAGGGAAACTGCGTGATAATGGAATTCTTTCAGACAAAGAATTCGAGATTGAAAAACAAAAGATATTAAATTCAAAGTGGAGGTAAAAGAATTGAAGATTGTTAGTGTAATTCTAAGTATATTTGCAATTATATTTACTCTTTTGATGGCTATTATCACTCCTTTCGCATGGATTGGACTTATAGTATTAGTGCTTGGGTTATATCAACTATCTCAAAAGAGGAAAGGCAAAATCACCTTTTCTAGACCTGGATGGTTTGTTGCAGTCGGATTAATCTTTAGCTTAGTAATGGCAATGGCCTTTGTAGAACCAGCAGAAGAAGCCAGTACAGAAAAAAATAATGAAGAAGTTTTAAATGCCGATTTAGAAAAAGCGGAAGACAAGAAAGCTGAGGAACAGAAAGCTAAGGAAGAAGCCGAAAAGGCAGCGAAAGATGAAGCAGAGAAAAAGGCCGCCGAGGAAAAAGCTAAAGAAGAACAAAAAAGGCCAAAGAGGAAGCTGCTAAAAAAGAAGAAGAACACCTAATGAGTTTAGGGCTAGAAGAGGTCACGGTGGCTAGAGTGGTTGACGGAGACACAATTGAACTAAAGGATGGAAGAAAAGTTAGATTAATAGGAATTAATACACCAGAATCGACAACAAGAACAGAAGAATACGGAAAAGAAGCGAGCAATTATACAAAAACCAAATTGGAGGGTAAGCAAATTTGGATTCAAAAAGATGTTTCGGAAACTGATCGTTATGACCGAATCTTACGAATTGCATGGTTAGGGATCCCATCTGACGACATGGATGAGACAGAAATTAGAAGTAAGATGTTTAATGCTGATTTAGCAATAAATGGTTATGCTGAGCCTTCCACTTATCCTCTAGATGTAAAATACAGCGAGCTTTTTGTGAAGTTTGCCAGAGAAGCTCGTGATAAAGGTACTGGACTATGGGTGTATGGTGAAGAAGGGACAACTAAGGGAGATTTAGATGCTGCGACTTCTAGTAATACAACAATCAGTTCAAATGACTCGACTACAGATTCAAGTAGCGACACTTCAACCTCAACCGCAAGTAGTGGTGGAACCGAATCTTATAAAAACTGTACGGAATTAAGAAAGGTATATCCAAACGGAGTTTCATTTGATCATCCTGCTTATGCCTCAAAACATGATCGAGACAAAGATAATTGGGCATGTGAAAGGTAATATTGTGTAGCCTCGTATTATAAAAATACGGGGCTTTTCTATGCATTTCATATATGTCCTTGCACCTCATATAATATTTGATCTCCCATGATAATAAAAACTGAAAGAGGGCATGAAAAAACAGACCCGGGAAAATGATTAATCTTCCATGAGTTCTACGCCTAAGGGCGTGACAGTCGATGGTATGCCGTGGTCGCTGGAGTTTAACGGATGGGCTCAAAGGCACCATTTTTCAATCTCTGTGGTGCAGCGTTGATTTTGCGCTGCATGGATGACTAACGGGTGCGGGATAGTTTAAGAAGTGTACTGAACTCAACCAATAACTCAAAATTATTGAAAAATCAAAAGGTTCAATAAATATGATGAAAGCTATGGAAAACTTAAAGATTAATTAGAGTAATACTGAACAGGGAGTTGTCCTTATTTTATAGTCGAGTTAGATCCAAACGTCTATTACTAAAATAAGCCAAATAGCATGGTCAACAATTAGCCAAGCAGAGTTTTCAACCTATATTACAATAACTGATAATATAGCTAATACACTTAAAACTATTTCGTAAAGTAATTTATATCTTCCTATATATCCCCTTACTTATTTCTTAGATTTCTAAACCTCGCAACCTGCTTAATTAATCCCTGCAATGTTCTTCCCTCGATTAGATCCATTAATTTCTGTCCTACTTCTAAGTCAGTTAATTCAATATAACGAATCGAATACTCTCTAATAAGTTTTATATCCTCTGATGTAAATAACCTAGATTTCTTAGGGAACTTTTCGGGATTTTCCTTCCTGAATTTATAAACCTGATTCGTTAAGGAACCAAGTGACCTATCCCCTTTTATTTTATTCTTTAGCTTTTTTGCTACACTATAATCTGAACTTTTATAATGATTTGTTGCTAACATTTCTATGATGATTTTTTCCTCAGGTGTATATCGTTCGCCTCGTTTAGTAGAAGATTTATACATTAATATCACCTCAGATTGAATAGAAAGGAATTTTTTGGATAGTATAACCGTACATTATTGTTTTTACTTTAACAAGCCCTTACTCTAACAAGTAGTAGCGGCTTTTTTTGTTTGTTTCAAAAACTTTTTTCTATTCAAGCTCGTCTATATAATGAATACATAAAAAGGAGTAAGTATCATGCACACTTTAGGTGAGAAATTAAGATTACTTAGGATGATAAAAAATATTACTCAGAAGCATCTAGCCGATGAATTAGCGATTGGTTTGAATAGTGTCGGACGTTATGAGAATAATATTAGAGTTCCTAAGTATGAAATGTTGAAGAAATTTGATGACTATTATGGAATACCTATAGAAGATTTACTTTAAGTTTTTGTTTTTTTTACCTTCTCAGGAGCATGTAGAGGTATAATTCGTATTTGTGTATGTGAAGGGTTCTTCTATATGACCTGACCCTAATCTTTGATGAAATGCTTTTAATGCCTATACTGCATTTGAAATGCCAGTAGAATAGCTCAAGTTTCCATGTGAAGCAATGAGTTTATTGGATAAAGGAGAAAAAGCCTTTTATAGTTCAACAATAATAAAAATTATATTTTTTATATAATTCTGCTTATGAATGTTCTAATTTATGTGATTTCTTTGTTAGATTACAAACTAGTATTAACTTAATAAGGTTATAATTGTATAAATTACCATTTTAGTATAATAATAGCAGTTTTTAAATTAATATGGTATAATTTGTTTATTATAATATTAAAAGGAGAATAGGATGAAGAAAAGAGTTATTAAAATGTCTGACTTAACTTCAATTAACTCTATTAATTTCTGTAACAATGATTATGATTTAGATGGTATTGAGGAAGTAATATATGACCATGAGTTTTTGGAAACAGTAGAACCTTTTGGGATGTTACTCGCTGGTTCAAAAATAAGAGAATTATTTCATAAGTACCCTAAAGTTAAATTTAAAGATAGAAATTACGAAGGTAAAACTTATGCATCGCATATGGGGTTTTTTAAGAGTGTTTTATTAGACTATGGTAAAAAACCAGGTGAGGCTAGTGGAAGTTCTACTTACATACCAATAACAGAAATAAATGTAAGAGAGTTAAAAACAGAATCATATAAGAACTCAGAGGTTGTTCAACAAACTATAGAGAGAAAATCTATACAATTAGCTAAAGTGTTAGCAAGAAGAAATACAAAATTGCAAAAAGTTTTATCTTATTCTATTCGTGAGTTAATTAGAAATATTGTTGAACATAGTGAATCAAATACTATTTGGTATGCTGGACAATATTGGTCAAGTAAAGATAGGGTTGAAATAGCAATACTAGATGAGGGTGTTGGGATAAGACAAGCAATCTCTTTTAATCCTAATCTAAAAATAGCAGACGATAAAGATGCCTTGTTACTTGCAATTGAACCTGGAATTTCTGGGAGAGCTTTTAAATATAAGGGGAAAATGAGAAGACAAGAAGATACTATTTGGAAAAATTCTGGTTATGGATTATATGTTACTAGTAGTATTTGTCAACTTGGTGGTGATTTTCTTATTTGTAGTGGGGATACAGCTTTAGTGATTAAAAAGAATGCTCTTAAGACAAGACCAACTAATTTTAAAGGTACTGCAATTAGACTGAGACTAAAGGTATCTACAATAAGCAATATTGATGGTGATATTATAGATAAAATCGTAACTGACGGAGAAAGAAAGGCGAAAGAAAATTCTGATCTATCAGTAATTAGTGCTTCAAAAGTATCGAGAATGTTGACGATAGATGAGTAATGAACAAAAAAGACCTAAGGGGGCGACACCAATAGGGTCTATGGGTACAACTGGGGATGTTCTGATTACCATGTCAGGAAGTAGTTCAACGGAACTTGCATGGACTGGAGGTCATGCAGCTATAGTAGTTGATAGATTTAACAGCAAACGAAAATTTTAGTTGCAAGAGATCTTTTTTATAGTTCATTTTTGAAAATTTTTTAATGTTTTTTAGCCCACCAGCTAACCATATTGCTAACACATTTGCTAACATACTTATTTTACTGAGCTTAATTTATTTTACTGAGTTGATTTTAGTACTTGATAAAACCTTAATAAATCAAGCTTTTATAAACTTATTTAACCTAGTTGTACTAGTTTAATCTTACCAAACAGAATTGACAGGGAAGGGGTCGTGGGTTCGAATCCCTCACAGGTCATCACACAAAGTCCTTGATATCAAGGGCTTTTTTGTTTTTTCCTCTAACCCTGTCTCCTGAAAAATAGATGACTGGTCACCAATTGGTCACATACTGCTGGATTGGTTCTTTGATTCCATTTTGGTTACCAAGATGTGAAGAATCTTTATGTCCATAAAGAAGTTCACCAAATTTTTGTGCGGTCTCTTTTTGCATATTTGGTAGAAGATGACTATACCGATCTAGTGTCATTCGTGTATCAGCATGTCCAAGTCGCTCAGAAACAATCTTTGGATGCACACCCTGCTTCAATAACAGCGTTGCATGGGTATGTCGGAGGTCGTGAAAACGAATTTTTTTAACATTAGCTTTTTCGATAAAGATGTTAAAATTACGCCTTAGATTACTTGGGATAACGGGGGTACCTACGCTTGTTGGATTAACGAGATTCATATCTGTATAAAGTGACCCCATTTGAAGACGGTGCTTC
This sequence comes from Bacillus sp. DJP31, assembly GCF_049310945.1. NCBI lineage: Bacteria > Bacillati > Bacillota > Bacilli > Caryophanales > Bacillaceae > Bacillus > Bacillus sp. DJP31. Next base: position 5,703 of record NZ_JBMERO010000036.1, read on the forward strand.
TTTTGTTCTAATTTATATCGTTTTAGCTCGGTTACTAGCTCATCTGGCATTGCAATTGTACGCATCCCAGCTGCTGTTTTTGTCGTTTTATTTATAGTCTTTCCATCATTACTTAACGTTTGTTTAACATATAAGACTTTTTCGTCTAAATTGACTCCATCCCATGAAAGCCCAAGAATTTCACCTTGTCTCATACCTGTATTAATAGCAATAAGGTAAACCATATACAGATGACTTTCTTTTGCAACTTCTAAGAACCTAAGTACTTCATTTACATCCCATACTTCCATTTCATCCTTTGATTCTTTTGGAGGGTCTACGAGCTTTGCGACATTTTTTAACATCATATCAAACTTAACAGCTCGTTCTAATGCATTCCCCAGTATAGCATGAATTTTTCTTACGGAATTATGGTGTAGTTTTTTCTCGTTTAACAACTTTGTGTAAAATTGTTGGATGTGCAATGGCTTCAAGGTGGATAAAGACATATTCTCAAATTCAGGAAGTATATGCTTTTTCAAAATGTAGCAGTACGTAGTATAGGTGCTTTCAGCAACAGTTGTCTTCTTATACTCAAGCCATTGTACTAAATATTCACCCAGCTTCTGAGTAGATGGCTCAATATATGTTCCTGAATTCAATTCATGCAATGCTTTTGTAAGAGCTGCTTGAGCCTCCTTCTTCGTTTTAAATCCACGTTTCTTTTTTTGCTTTCGCTTACCATTTGAATCTTTGCCTAGCTCGATAACATAATACCACTTACTAGCTTCTTTTCTAACAGAACCTGAGTAGTTCATTTAAACATCTCCTTACTTTCTATATTTATATAAAAAGGGGAGAGAGTTTTACCTCTCTCCACCATTTAGCCAGTTAAAAAATACCTCTCGAGAAACCTTTATTCTTTTTCCAATACGGACAATATGAAATTGACCAGAATTTACTAGTTCATATGCCTGCCGACGGCCAATCCCTAATATATTTTGAATGTCTGAAACATCAAGTGTGGTCGGATAATTCTTAATAGTTTCCAAACCTATCCCCCCTGTTCGTCTATAATAGTAGAATTTTCGCATTGCATCCCTTAATTTACATAAATATAAGAGGCATTAAACCTTTTCAAAATCTCTTTAGAAAGGTGCAAGATCGCTTGCTGAATTTGTATATTACTTTGGAAATAAGTGGCTATTTCTTTGCTTCCACACCTCAACGGATTTCGCCAGATTTAATTTCCGTATCTCTCCGACTTCTAATACTTTCTCATATACTTCTGTATAGTTAGCCATTAGCATCTGTAAAGCATATTGTTTCATTCCAAGTAATTCCTCAATATGCTCATGTAGTTCATCAATATCTGTCAGAAGTAATTCTTTTTCTGTTTGTTCCATTTCTTCACTTGCTGCTTTTTCAACCATGGAGCATAACAAATCATATAATGATTCAATACTCTTTCCTTTATGTTTATAAAAAGGTGCAAAAACTAGGCACATCTCATGCATATACATAATCCTCCTCATTCATTTTTTTATGGAAAATGCAAAAACCGTTAACAAGAGAAAAAAGGCTATCCATCCTTTTCCTTGGCATTTTGTGAGCGTTCCCAATCAGCAATCCCCTTTTTGGTAAAACTAATGAAGGCATTCAAAAAAATTTCTTCCTTATGATGAGTAGTAGTAGAGCCTTTTATTTCAGGTATAGCAGGTAGACTGATTGATTTATCTTGTGTCATTTCTATTCCTCCTTGTTATTAAAAAGCTTTTCTGAAGCGGCCTGTTTAATCTTCCAGTTTTTACGTCTTTTTCGTACCTTAGAAATGAGTGCTACAACCTCATCTGCAAACTCTTCGTGTTCGATCGGTGATAAAAACACAGTTTCTTCGATGTTCTTAAAGTTTATTCCTTCATGTGTTTTTAACGTTAAGGAAAGGGTTGCCTCATATTGAGTGTCAAGCAAGCTAAATGTTGACTTGGGTGAAAATAATTGTGTACTTGAGCTCATCCCACAGATGATAAATGGTGTCCCCCCATTTTCGTAATAGGAATCAGTGAATACTGCTATAGAGACTCCTAATTGATCAGCAATCCTTTCGAGCAGATCAACTCTAGGTTGAGTACCCGACTCAATTCTAGATATTGTTGATTGAGCAACTGAAATTTTTTCAGCAAGGCGATATACAGTAAATAATGGATTGTTATATTCATTTGCTTTTTCTCTAATCCACTTTAACCGTTCTCCTAATTTCATCTTCTTCAGGATACTTAAATCCTTATCTTCAACTTTGTACATATTAAGTTGGGTCATCATTATCACTCCTTTTTGTTGTTAAATATAGATTATCACGATTTAAGCGAATAAGCAACTAATATTTTTTTAATTGCTTTTATGCTTATGCGGTGATATGATTTACTTAACGAAAGACAACCATAGCAAATAATAACTGGGAATAGCTAGCACAGGCTAAAGCAAGAAGTATTCAGTTCTCAATGATATAGAAGGAATAAAGGAGAGAACAAATAAGAAAGAGCCTAACACTTGCATTCAGCGTGCTAGACAACAGACATAGACTACATCATACATCTATAAGGGTAATGAAGGAATCCATCAGGCTATACAGGGGAAGATTCTAAAACAGGATGAGCAAAATCCCCTCCACATTGGCACTAATTATAATAAGCGAGTAGCTACATTAGCTTTTTTTTACTACTAAGTGTCAAATTAGGGGGGATTAAAGAGAGAAACTAGAGGAGGGACATAAAATGGATACAGTAACATTGGATTATAAGCAGTACCTTGCATTTACAAGTTGGAGTGAAGCTAACTATAAAAATAAGACTCAAACAGATAAGGTAACTAAGCTTACCAACATGGGTGTGCAGGTAGTAGCTACATTAGGTAGGGGTAAGAAGGCTGAGTACATCATCACGATACCTGCTGGATTCTGGAGGATGCTACTCATTAAATCCATGTCTTATACAGAGGTAGGTGCGGATTACATCGATTTTCTAATTGAAGGCAGAGACGTACTTAATACAGAAGAAGGCCCCATAGTAAGATTCGACTCTGAAATTTATCCTGAGTTGGCTGCGAAACACAATGTAGAGGTTGAATCAGTGAAGACTACCTGTATAAGAGTACGTAATTTCTTGAAGGAACATGGTTATATAAGAACTGCCACTGTGGATGGTATGAAGACTCACAGAGTGAAGAAGTCATTCCTCACCAAAGAATGGGTGACTGGCACCGAGGCTCTCCAATTTGATCAAGCCGCTCGAAACCACTGGATTAGATACTACAGAGAGAAGTTATCCCTGTATAAAGATATAGACCCGACTGCCACTATGTTACCTATGAATGTGTTTGGTGTAGAGATTCGTCAAATATACAGTTTTGGGATGAAGGACAAACTGGATGTGTACTATTACAGAGTCGCTAAGAAGACAGTGGTGACTGATAACATGACGGCTGACATCAACTATGCCCACTTATCATTCTTAGAAACTCGTAATCTGGCTGAGGTTCTAAATGAGTTATCCCGCAGACAGAAGCTATACCGAACACAGAAGAAACACAGGGATGAACAGAAGGTGGCAGCTAATGAACAAGCTCAAGCAAAGAAGCTATCTAAAGAAGAAAGAGAAGCTATCCATAAACAAATGTTTGTTATCGAAGTACAAAGGGAAATTAATTGGACTCCGCCAACGAAGGAACAAGAAGAACGCCTAATGCTGGCTATAGAGGAAGCCTTATCACTTGATTGGGATGAATAGACTGTTCCCAATAAAGGATTCAAACTGCTTACAGCATATAATTAATTCACAATTGAATCCTGCTTTTTGTAGGGGTCTTATAATGAAAGGATAATAATAATGAAAAAGATGAACGATGAATATGTGTTTTTTGAAATGGAATCAGAACTAAATGAAAGTTCAAGTAAGGTTCTTGTAGATAATATTGATATGATGCCAGTACATGTGAAATGCCGACTCAAAAGAGCTTATGAAGGTCTAAGCCGAGCACAATTAGCTGGAATTTTAGGGTGTAACACGGTAAATGTCAGTGAATTTGAAGGTGGGAAGAAGTGTTTGCCTTCTAAGTATCACATATCTTTGGAAAAGTACCTATTTCACACAAAATATCGGTTAGAGACGATGGGAAGTTTGAACTTTATGATTACGACTGGCACAATTAAATGAATAACCCTTGCTGGATTTCTATGGATTGTTAGTGAAACAAGTAGCTGTTCCCTTCCAGATGAAACGGTATAGACCATTCGTAAATAAAGTGCTAACAAGCTGAAAAAAGCCATTCAACCGTTGGTGTTATTACATTCATGGCTTATGGGCTTTTTTATTTACGCTTGTTGTGTGTAAGAAACAAAAAAAGGCAGATTACAATTCTCTGCTCATACTGATTTTTCTATATAGGGCTATAACAGCTTTATTTTGACTTTCCCAGCGTAAATCTCTGATTGCTGGTCTTTCCATTTCACTCATTAACTTTGCAAGTCTCAGGCTTCTGTATGGTTCTTTTACTTCTCCATGAATCACTTCTTCATATGCTCTGTTTAAAGCTGTAAGGAACCTCATATTATTGCTCCTTTAGTTCCTGCAAATGTTTTAAAAAGGATTTTGCATCCATTAATATGCTCTTACGAAAGGTTTCTTTGGTACCGTAATATTTCTCAAGTTTTACTATGGTCATCTTTGTCTGATTTATTTGTTGTTCAATAAATACCTTATCCATGGTTATGCTCCTTTTTCCTGTTCTTCTATTTCCTTAACAAGCTTATAAAAGGTTGTTCGCTTCATTCCTGCTTCATCTATCGCAGAGGTGGCGGTGATTTCACCTGCTTTCCACTTGCAGTAGGCTTGGTAAAATTCATCTGTTGGCTCTGCTTTAGGTCTACCGAATTGAGTACCGTTCTTTAAAGCTACATCAATGCCTTCACGCTGTCTCTTTCTTATGCGTTCCCGTTCCTCATCTGCCATCCATGAAAGGATTTGCAATACAAGGTCTGAAATGAATGTTCCCATGCTGTCTTTATGCTTAGTAGTATCTAGCAATGGCATATCCAATACAATGATGTCAGCTTTAATATTCTTTGTGATGTGCTGCCATTCGTTGAGTATATCCTCTTTGTTCCTACCGAAACGGTCTAATGAATGAATGTAGAGAACATCCCCTTCTCTTAAACACTGTTTTAATGCCTGGTATTTCTCACGGTTGAAGTCTTTACCACTCTGCTTATCCATGAATATGTCCCTATCCTCAATGCCTTGTGCTTTCATGGATTCCAACTGCCTACCCTCGTTCTGGTCTTTGCTGCTAACTCTTACATAACCAAATTTTTTAGTGTTCACTTTGAGTTCCTCCTCATACATAATGTGTTCGTAAATGCATTCATCACTTAATGAACATTCGCAAAGTATTTCTGAACATTAACGAACAGGATAAGTGCTGATCTTGCCTACTCCTATGCCTGTTCGCAAATGTATACTTAATCGAACAAACATAGAAAGGGGACATACCCATTCAGGTAGTCCCCCATCATATCTTATAGGTATCCTTTTTCCTTTAAGCTGATGTATTTCTCGGCCCCAATGATAAGGTGGTCGATCACATCTATACCCACTATTTTCCCAACCTCTGCAAGGCGTTTTGTGACCTCTATGTCCTCTCTCGAAGGGTCTGGCTGCCCTGATGGATGGTTATGTGCAACGATAGCGCTAGCGCAGCTTCTTTTTATTAAAGGCAAAAAGGTTTCACGAGGATGCACGATTGATGCGTTAAGAGAGCCTGTGAAGATTGTTTGTCTAAATAATATTTCATTCTTTGTATTAAGGCCAAGGCAAACAAATTCTTCACGTGTTAAGTACTGCATATCCTTCAAATAAGTAAAGGCATCTTGAGGACTCCTGATGGCAAAACGTTCTTCTGCTGTACTAGGATTCAGTCTTGCTAGCTTTAAAGCAGCAATAATTTGATGAGCTTTTACCCTGCCGATCCCCTTAATGGACAGAAGTTCTTCTTCAGTAACATCCAATAACTCCTGGATAGATGGGAAACGGTTGAAGATCTCACTTACAATATAGCTGTCATCCTTTTCACGAATACTAGTAGCTAGCAATAGTTTAAACGTAAATTTATCAAATTGGTTTGTCATAATATATTCCTCCATATAATTGAAAATAAAAAAGGAGAGACGAATGTCCCTCCGATTGTTTGGTATAGGTTTTTTCTGTACAATGTAATTAACGTTAATTGTTGATGAGTTCTTTTATTGAGCTCATCTTTTTTTGTGCAAAAAAATAACCCTTCGAATGCTTGCTGCACTCAAAGAGCTTCATTGATTCAAGCTATTAACTGACTTCATATACTTTCACCACCTTCAGGCTTAGCTTTTAAAAGTAATAAATCTTGGATGAAAGACGATGCTTGTTGTTTTGTGAGCTTGGTGCTGTGATCTACTTGAAACATCATTTGCATCATTTCTTTTGCGACTTCTGGACGCATTTTTAACTCTGATACTGTTCTAAATATCATTTGTAGCTGCTTATCAGTGGCTGGCTCATCACCCCCTTTAGTTTGAATGATATGTTTAGGTAAGTCTTCGATATCCTGTGTGAATAGCCCACTAGCTCTTGTCGCTGAAAGTACAGCATCAATTAATGCTCTTTTCTTCGCCATCTTAAGAAGTGTATTAACTACGCTAAATGGGTCCTGGTCAACAAAGGACTTTTCTTTATTGTTGCATGTTCCAATTCCTTCTGCTTCCATATATCCAGTTTGTTTGCTGACAAGAGTCACTTTCACTTCATAAGCAAATATTCCTTTCTCCCAGTTTTCAATACGATTAACAATATTCACGTGTTTTGAAAAACCGAAGATGTCACAAAGCTTCTCTGCTCCAGGTTTTAAAAGCGTGGGTTTTTTAAAGCCATCAATAATTCCGTAATCCAAGCCCTCTTTCATCATTTCTTTTATAAATTGTTGTAACAAGTCTATTCTTTCTTTGGCTTCAGCTAAAGAGATAGCTAGAATTGGTACAAGACTCACCTTTACGTTTCTTTCCCTTATGGGTATTACATTACGATTCACTCCATTTTCTCCAACCATTGCAAGTTCACTCCTTCATAACAATTTTCGCTTACAACAAAAGCTTCCTACTTTTTATAAAAGGAAACATGATTACCTACTTCACGATTACAGTTGTAGTAAGCAAACCTATTAATGGCTTTATCAAGTTCTTCTATGCTAGATACAGTTTTTCTAAAGCCTAAATGCCAATATCCCTCAATATGAGCAGGATTCACTTTGTTTGCTACAAGAAAACCTGTCCAATATTCATTCTTAGTGATCAAAGACTTTACTGTATTTTTATGCTGCTTTTCCATTTGACTCACCTCCTTTCATTGATATTAATAGCTGTGTTAATCGTTCCTTATTAATGGCAGCAGAAGCTTCACCTCCTTTCAGTGTCAAAAGGAACGGGTGGGCACCGAACAAAGTAAAAGCATTTTTCACTATGCATTATGTGGGGTCGAAAATTTCTAGATTTGTGGCTTTGCATAGACTTCTATATATTTACATAATGGTCTACACCTGCATAAACAGCTTCTCATGCAAGATCCTGTACAGTTATATGATCCTGAGATTGAAAGTGAAGAAAGTTATAGTATTGAAATGGAAGAAATAGCGGAACAACTGATTTTTAGACTTTAACCTTATAGAAATGGCATCGTATCTTATTGGTACGATGCCATTTCTATAAGGTTCTAAACACTATCAGACTTATTTACTAATGGAATTAGATTTCCGTTGTTTTACTATTTGAGTAAGAGTAGAATATAAGTTAAGTGTAACTTTGGTGTGAGGTGATAATTTTGGAATTGAAATTGTTTTACCGCACGCAACGGGATTTGGCAACGGCCCTAAATCAACTCGTTGATGCATATTGGCAAGAAGAAATTGATGAAATAGCATTTGTAGAGGGTGTAAAAAACTTACACGAACACAACACAAATAAAATGATTAAAGACAATTATTTTACTAAGGTAATTCAACAAACATGTGGCAAAAGACGATTAGAAATAATCGATAAGATAATAGAGAAATGTGATTGATAGTACACATGTATAGGTATTTCTCCGTATGATTTAAGCAATAATTTTCGGGACAAATATTTGAAATAAGAGTTTGGGGGAAAATGTCGATGAAGAGTCTATTTGAATCGTGTAAACCAAGGGAAAGTGTTTTTGATGAAAGTAAACGAGATGATACGTTAGACTTAGCAAACCTAATTGATCAATCGGTTGATGCAGAAGAGTTTTTCAAAGAAACCTACATAACTGAAGGAATGAGCCTCGTTTTTGACACTGCTTTTAAACGATTTGAGGGGAAGTCTCCAAGCGGATTAATAAAATTAACCCAAGCAATGGGTGGAGGAAAAACGCATAACATGGTCGCTTTGGGCTTGTTGGCACAAAATCCTACGTTGAGAAACCGTTTGTTAGACGGTAAGTACAACCTCGGTGGACAAGAAATAAAAGTTGTTGCTTATTCTGGGCGTGAAAGTGATATTCAATATGGAATTTGGGGTGAAATCGCTCGTCAACTTGGAAAAGAAGAGTTGTTTAAGGATTATTATGCACCATTGAAGTCCCCTGGCCAGTCGGCGTGGATTAATTTACTGAAAGATGAACCAATCCTTATTTTACTTGATGAGTTGCCACCATATCTCGAGTATGCGAGAACAATACCTGCTGGAACTGGTACGCTTGCTGATATCACTACAAATGCACTTTCAAATCTATTTAATGCACTTGGGAAAGCAGAGTTGTCCAACGTATGTCTTGTAATTTCTGACTTGCAAGCGACATATCAATCAGGCTCTGATTTGCTTCAAAAATCATTTAGGAATCTGGAAAATGAGATTTCACGCTCATCAATAAATATTGAGCCTGTCGGAACGACATCGGATGATTTATATCATATTTTGAGAACAAGATTATTTGAGAAAAAGGCTTCGGAAGAAGAAATTCATGAAACTGCATTGGGGTATAAGGAAGCCGTTAAAGAAGCAAAACAAATGAACTACACCAACTATAATCCTGATTTGGTTTATACGGGTATTAAAGACGCATACCCATTCCATCCTTCAATTAAGGATCTATTTGCACGTTTTAAAGAGAACCCTGGTTTCCAACAAACGAGAGGGTTTATACGATTGACAAGACTAATGGTTAAAAGCTTGTACGAAGGAACCGAACCAAAGGCAAAGTACACTTATTTATTGAATGCGTACGACATGGATCTGAATAACTCTGAAATGTTCTCTATGGTTAGAGGTATTAAGTCAAACCTAACAAACGCAATTGCTCATGATATTGCCCAAAGTGGTAAGGCGGTAGCGGAAGAAATAGATTCGACGACCAATAGTCATGATATGCAGAATTTGAGTAAGCTATTGCTCGTGGCATCATTAGGGAATGTGACTAATGCTTTATTAGGTTTAAGTCTCTCTGAAGCGATCGGATATTTGGTGACCCCTGATAGAGGTATTACTGAAGTGAAAAGTGCTTTGGAAGACTATAAAGTAAAAGCATGGTATTTATATGCTGATAATCAAGGGAAACTTTATTTCAAAGATGTAAAAAACGTCAATGCTGAACTATTATCAGTAGTAGATACTTACAATAATGAAATCGCAAAGAAAGAAATCAAAGAAATTCTAATTGGAAAATTCGCTCCAAAGTTAAAGGATTGTTATCAGGAAGTTGAAGTATTCCCAGCAATAGATGAAATTCAATTGAAACAAGATAAAATTTCTCTTATTTTATTTGAGCCTAATCCAAATGGAATCGGACTTCAAAAAGATTTGAAGAATTTTTATGAAAATGTCCGCTATAAAAATAGAGTGATGTTTTTAACAGGTCAAAGAAATTCGATGGAAAATTTACTGGAAGTTTCGAAACAGTTAAAAGCTATTAAGTCTATAATCAACCGAATGAAGACTGAAGACAAAGTACCTGAGAGTGATCCGCAGTATCAACAAGCACAAGAAATCGAGCATAAATTAGATTTGAATTTACTACAAACGGCAAGAGAGACATTTATCACGTTATACTATCCGACCTCGGATGGATTTGAGTCAAGTGAATTTAAAATGGAATTTAAAAATATGGATTTTGATGCAGAGGAACAAATTCGAAGCTTGTTAATTGATGAAATGAAGTTTGATAAAGATACGGCATCAGAAACATTTAGAAGGAAGTTTGAAGCTCGTATATTCACTACTCGACAAGCACGCTGGGGGGATCTTAAAGAGCGAGTTGCAACTACGACCTCGTGGTCATGGCATCCAGCAGATGCGTTAGAGGACATGATGAATGAAGCGTTAAGAAAGGGAATTTGGATTGAAGAGGGAGGCTATCTTGACAAAGAGCCACCTGCTCCAGAAACGAGTGTAAACGTAAGAGAGCAATTCAGAGATTCTGACACTGGGGAAGTCACCTTGAAAATCACTCCACAAAATGGAGATAAAGTTTACTATGAAATAAACGGTGATGCTACAACTGGCTCCAGTTTAGTAGGAAACTTTAATGATTTTAAAACAACGGAGTTATCCTTATCGTTTTTATGTGTCGATTCTTCAGGGATTCATCAAACGGGTCCATTGGAGTATTGGACAAATCATGTAAAGTTACAGTATCACGATTATGACAAGGGTGGAAAAACGTATATTGAATTAAAGGCGACATCACCCAAAGTGAAAATAAAGTACACGACCGATGGTTCAAACCCAAAGAACAACGGTGGAGTATATGATGAATCATTTGAAATTCCGTCAGGAACAAAGTTTATTCAAGCAATTGCCGAAAATGAGGAGCTTGGAATTTATTCCGATGTTCTTTCAATTCCGATTACCGAACGAAAATTTGAAATTGATAAAGAAAAACCATTAGTATTGGCTCAGGCGATTAACAGCTCTTCAACGGCAGAGGTATACAAGCAATTAGAAAGTTTGATTAAACATAAAGCTTCAATTGCAGGGATTAGTTTTGACTTGTATGAACAAAGTAATACTTCACAACAAGGCTGGCTGACCTTGTCTTTTGACAATTATGTCTTTCAAAATACTGAAATCGTATTGCAACAAATTGAGCAACTAAGGGATAGTTTCTATAAAGAGAAGAATGTAGACTTGTCATTAAATATAGAAAAATGCAAGTTTGAAAAAGGCCAAAATTTTGAAGATTGGATTGCAGAAAACAGGCAAAGTATGGACACATACAAAAGCAATATAAGCCAATAAGGAGGACATCTCATGGCTAAAAGAAAAGCTTTAGGTTTTGGATATATACCAGAGGAATCAAAGCATCATTTCATGATTGTTATTCCAAGAAGCAATAAAGATGATATTGCGGTATATGAACGATTTGAATGGGATGAGGACGATGAAAAGCAAGTTACAGATGTTGTAGATCAAAACTTGAAAGTTGTTTTAAGTCATCACAAATGGGATTTAATCAAAGAAGGATTGGCAAATACGTTTAATGGTCGTTTAAAAGATAAAAACATCAATGTTGGCAGGTTTAAAATAGGAGCAAATCCAGTTGAACGATTATTGGGAAAAGAAATGGTGCTTCTCATGTGGGCAATTGAAGATTCAGATCCAAACCTAATACCAGTCGCACTGAAAAATTGGCATGGATTAAGCAGGGAAGAACGTTGGTGGCTGTTCACTATGTCTAACGCTATTACAGGTCATGCAGATGACAAAAGAGGTTGGCGAAAAGCAATTCGTTTTGCTTTGACTGAAAATCCCGTGGACGGCGAGACTGATATTCATGGGAACATATTGGAAAAGCTGTATAAGAATTCGTAGGTTGGAGGAAAAAGACATTGCTTGATTACAGTAACTCATTTATTGAAACACAATTTCCAGTTTCAAAAGTGTCCAAAGAAAGTTATAAAGAACGAAAGGCGAATTTAGGACAAACATTAACAGGACTGGGGAAGTGGTGGGGGAGGAAACCACTTATCCTCGTCCGTGCAACTATTTTGGGCATATTGCTTCCAGTTTCGGATGATCCAAAAAAAGATAGAGAAATCTTCTTGAAACTATTAACGATGGATGATGAAGGATTATTGTTGAGGAAATTTAAAAACTTGACAACAAAAGAAGTTTTTAAGTTACTTACGAAAAACGAAAGAAGTGAATATTTTCAAGAGGCATCTACTGAAGACAAGCCTGTTTTTAAAAGAGGGATTACAAAAGCTGAAAAAGATGCATTACAAACATTGACATTTAACCGTTTGTCTTATGATGATAAATTGACTTATTGTAACCGATCTGAACACGTTGAAAACTTACCAGTAAATTATTGGGAAGAAATAAATAAGCATTTGGAGACATCAGCAAGTACACTACAAGAACTTATTCAACAACTTGGCGAAAAAAGATATGGTCATACACCAAGAATCGGTGATTGCTTTGCTGGCGGAGGTAGTATACCGTTTGAAGCGGCCAGAATGGGAGCAAGTGTGTATGCATCTGATTTGAACCCAATAGCCTCATTATTGACTTGGTCAGCACTTAATGTAGCAGGATCTAATTTATCAGAGATTGAGCAGTTAAGAAAATTTCAAAGAGAGGTTTATGATGAAGTTGATCAGCAAATTACTGAGTGGGAAGTAGAACATAATGAAAAGGGTCATCGTGCGGATTCATATTTGTATTGCTTCGAATCCACTTGTCCAGAGTGTGGCTATAAAGTTCCGCTTGCACCATCTTGGTTTGTTGGTAAAGGTACAAAAACAGTAGCAATGTTAAAGGACAATGGTTCTGATGGTTTTGATATTAAAATTATTCAGGATGCATCGAAAGAAGAAATTAAACAAGCAGAGGCCTTGAAAACTATAAAAAATGGCAGTCTATTCTGTCCGAGTTGTAATAAAGAAACGCCAATACCAGTTCTTCGAAAAGACAGAAAAGGCGAAGATGGAAACACAATCCATGGACTAAGAAAGTGGAACAAAAATGATTTCGTTCCAAGAGATACTGATGTTTTTAAAGAAAGACTGTATTGTATTCGGTACGTTGAAACGTACTTAGATGATAATGGAATTGAGAAGACGTCTCGTTATTATCAAAGTCCGACAGCGGAGGATATAAAAAGAGAGGAAATAGTTATTGATCTATTATCCGAGAGACTTTCAGATTGGCAAGAAAAAGGATTCATTCCTTCAACTGCGATAGAAAGTGGTTATAATACAGATCAACCAATTAGGGAAAGAGGTTGGCAATACTGGCACCAAATGTTCAATCCGAGGCAGTTGCTATGTATAGGATTATTCGTTCAACATGTAAACTCTTTAGCAAAAAATGATAAAGAGCGTACGTTTGGTTTATTGGGTATTAATAAATTGAACAACTGGAACTCTAAGTTATCCCGATGGAATTCCGATGGTGCAAACGAAAAAGGGCAAGAAGTATTTAGTGACCAATCTTTAAATACATTGTATAACTATATAACTCGGACCATGATATCCTTAAGAACTACTTGGTTTTTTAATGTAAACAATTATCCATTGAATGGTAACTTTGACGTGAAAGTTACTGATGCCCGAGGTATAGAAAACGAATGTGATATTTGGATTACTGACCCTCCGTATGCCGATGCTGTAAATTATCATGAATTGACAGAGTTCTTTTTAGCTTGGGACAAGATGTTATTAGAAAAAACTTTCCCAGGTTGGTACTCAGATAGTAAGAGAGTTCTTGCGGTAAAAGGTACAGGTGAAACATTTAATAATAGTATGATTGAAATATATAAAAATTTGGCTTTAAATATGCCAGACAATGGAACTCAAGTTGTTATGTTTACACATCAGGATGTAAAAGTTTGGGCAGAGTTAGCTATGATATTATGGTCTGCTGGTTTAAAAGTTGAGTCTGCTTGGAATATAGCTACCGAAACAGATGCAAACGGTTTGAGACAAGGTAATTATGTTCAAGGTACAGTTTTATTGGTGTTAAAAAAACAAACGTCAAACGACATAGCCTTTCAAGATGAATTATATAGAAAGATAAAAAAAGAAGTTCAGTTTCAAATTGACAGCATGAAAGACCTTGACGATAAGGAAGACCCAAACTTCTCCGATGCAGATTATTTGTTGGCATCCTATGCTTCTTCGCTTAAAGTGCTAACTGCTTATAAGGATATTGAAGGAATTGATGTTGTATATGAATTGTCTAAATCAAGGAATTCAAATGAAGAGAGTCCAATAGAAGCAATTATTAATAAAGCAGTTAAAGTAGCTTATGATTATTTGATCCCAGAGGACATAGATCAAATGGTTTGGAGAGACCTAATTGAAGAGGAGCGTTTCTATATTCGTGGGCTTGAGTTGGAGATGGGGAACGTTTATCAAGCGGGTGCTTATCAGGAATTAGCAAGAGGTTTTGGTGTAAAAGACTATAGGGATCTTTTGGAAAACTTTAGAGCCAACAGTGTTCGTTTGAAAACAGCATCCGAATACAGAAACCGTGGAATCAATAATGATGTCTTCGGAAAAACGTTATTTAGACATATTTTAATGGCAATTCATCAATCTGTTCAAGCTGAATCGACAACTGAAGGCAGAAATTATTTAAGGGCAACCTATGACCAGAATAATGAGTATTGGAATCATCGGACTGCAATTATGGAGATTTTAGAATTCATTTCAAGATTCAAGAATATAGCACATATGAGTCATTGGCATCAAGATGCTTATTATGCGAGACTTCTAAAGGAAGCAATTCGTAACGACGGTATTTAAGGCGGGTGAATCCATGTGATCAAACGATACTCAACGAGGAGAGAGGCAATTAGTGCTTCTCTTCTTCATAATCATTTACACAATGCGAAACAGTATGATCGTATCGCAGGTTATTTTAGTTCTTCTATTTTGGAAGTAGCAGGTGAGTCACTTGAACAAGTAGAAGGAAAGGTAAGGGTCATTTGTAATTCGGGATTGGATGTTAAGGATGTATTGACGGCACAACTTGCTCAAAATGCCATGAGAAGAGAATGGTGCGAATTTAAGCCAGAAGATCTTCCCGATTCATCAAGACGATTTAAAAAACTATATGAATTGTTATCATCTGGAAAACTTGAAGTAAAAGTAATCCCAGATAAAAAGTTTGGATTAATTCATGGAAAAGCAGGTGTTATTACTCTCCAGAATGGAACAAAGACATCCTTTTTAGGAAGTGCAAATGAGACGTATAGTGGCTGGAAGATGAATTATGAATTGATTTGGGAAGATGCGTCTACAGAAGCAGTAGGGTGGGTTCAGGAAGAGTTTGATGCGTTATGGAATGATCCTACGGCTGTACGCCTATCTGATTTCATAGTAGAGGATATAAAAAGAATTTCCGAAAGGGAAGTCATCGGATCAGTTGAAGAATGGAAAAAAGAAGCTGTGCCTGCATCTACAGCAGTTGAATCACCTGTTTACAGACAAGAGTTTGGATTATGGGAACATCAGAAATATTTCGTTGACTTGGCATTCAGGGAACATAAAAAAAGTTGCGGAGCAAGATATATTCTTGCTGACCCTGTAGGATTAGGGAAGACGATTCAACTTGCAATGTCAGCCCAATTGATGGCGTTATATGGTGAAAAGCCAGTGCTTGTTATTGTTCCTAAGACACTGCTATGGCAATGGCAAGATGAGTTGAACACGCTATTAAACATACCTTCTGCCGTCTGGAACGGTAAGGAATGGGTTGATGAAAATGGCTTCGTCTACCCAAACAGGGGAGTAGAGGATATCAAAAAGTGCCCACGGAAGATAGGAATTGTGTCACAAGGGTTAATCGTATCCAGATCCCCGATTTCCGAATATCTTTTAGCGAAAGACTATGAGTGTGTTATCGTAGATGAGGCACACCGAGCGAGAAGAAAAAATTTAGGTGACAAAAAAGAGCTGCAAAGCCCAGATCCAAACAACTTGTATGAATTTTTATTAAAAATGTCACGAAAAACGAAAAGTATGTTACTTGCTACTGCTACTCCAATTCAGCTCTA
Source organism: Bacillus sp. DJP31 (assembly GCF_049310945.1). NCBI lineage: Bacteria > Bacillati > Bacillota > Bacilli > Caryophanales > Bacillaceae > Bacillus > Bacillus sp. DJP31. Next base: position 21,779 of record NZ_JBMERO010000036.1, read on the forward strand.
TCCTATAGAGCTTTGGGACTTAATGAATATACTCTCACAAAAGAATGATAGTATTCTTGGAAATGGTTTTTCAATGTGGCGAAAACGTGAGCAAATACCAAGAAGTTTGAAGTTAATCACGGGCGAGGAACAGATAGAGTTTTTTAATCCTGAAAATTGGGAGTGGATTCGCAATCCTTTTCCACCTTCTTTTGAAAATGAACCAACCTTTGGCCTGCTTAGACGTAGGCTTGGATTAAAAGAAGACGATTTCGTGATTCAGAAAAGTCACTTTGATTTACAAAAGCCAGAGCAGAGTATTATTGGTAGAATTTTAGATAATAAATTTTACCAAAGGAACAACCCATATATCCGACACGTTATACGGAGAGAGCGGTCATATTTAGAGGAAACAATCAACCCAGAAAATGGCGAGCCCTACCTAAAGAAAATTGAAGTAGTTTTACGTGGTGAATCGGATGATGATGCACTTGTATTATCAAGCTATCTAAAACAAGCGTACATGTATGCAGAAGAATTTTGTAATTTAATCGGTAAAAGATCAAAAAGTAGCGGTTTTTTGAAAACCCTACTACTAAAACGGATTGGTAGTTCAATAGAAGCGGGTCTAAACACTGGTCGTAAGATGTTAAACGAGTGGAATACATCCGTATCGGGTTGGTCAGATGAAGAGGGCGACGAAGAAGTAGAGTCAGATATTAAAAATTTGACAGCAGAAGAAGAGGAAATGCTTGTTAAATATGTGAAGGCTTTGGAAACGAATGAGGCAGTTGATCCGAAGTATGAAAAAGTTGTAGAGCTTCTGGAAGATTGGAAGTGGCTTGAGAAAGGATGTATCATTTTTTCCCAATACTTTGATACCGCATCATGGGTTGCAAGAAAACTATCCAATCATTTTCCTAATGAATCAATTGGTTTATATGCAGGTGGAGATAAATCAGGCATCTTTATTGATGGAAGCTTTACTAAAAAAGATAAAGAAGAATTAAAATTAGCAGTGAAAAATCGTGAATTAAAAGTCTTAGTTGGAACGGATTCGGCAAGTGAAGGTCTAAACCTTCAAACACTTGGAACATTGATTAATCTTGACTTACCTTGGAATCCTACGAGACTTGAACAGCGAAAAGGTCGTATTCAGCGTATTGGACAAGTTAATGACGAGGTTTATCTTTACAACTTAAGATATAAGGATTCGGTTGAGGATCGGGTTCACGGTCTATTATCAGAACGTTTCAAGAGTATACATGGCGTTTTTGGACAACTTCCAGATGTACTCGAAGATGTATGGGTAGATATTGCTTTGCAAGATGAAGAAAAAGCAAAACAAAAATTAAATGAAGTCCCTGAAAAACATCCATTCGAAAATCGGTATAACAATAAAGTGGATAAAATCGACTGGGAAAGTTGCTCAAAAGTGCTTGATAAGAAAGAAATGAGAAAGTATTTTGAGCAGGGGTGGAAATAAATATGATTTAGGACATTAAAAGTATTATAGGATGAATCTGTCTACGACTATATCCGTTATGATTCCAATGTGAAACAGGCTTTTGCGGAATAGCTGAATAATGATAAGGATGTAAAGCTGTTTGTGAAATTGCCATCAACATTCGTTATCCATACGCCACTAGGAAATTACAATCCTGACTGGGCTGTTCTTCTCGGCAAAGGAGGAGTCGAAACATTATACTTTGTCGTTGAAACAAAAGGAAGTACAGATCAAGAGGATCTTTGATTGAAAGAGTATGGAAAAATCACTTTTGGTCGGAAGCACTTTGCTGCACTGGACAACGGAGTGACCTACAAGCTAGCTAACAGTTATGAAAAGTTTAAAACGGGAGCATAGTCCTATGATGTTTTTGTTGATTTCTTAGCACCTAATGGGTGAAATCAAAATAACAAATGGAATGTGAAAAAACTCATGCTGTTTGTAATTTGATTAAAAGGTGCTGGATTATTATGAAGACGAATTTATGTCATGGTTTCTTATACGAAACAGATGAAGAACTACAGGGACTGGTGGGTATTGAAGAATATCTGGATATGAAGTTCAACAAAGGAAATGGCGACTGGGAACCAGATTTAGATGAAGACAGCGAAGCTTATGACTTTTCATCATCGTTAGCGATGGACGTCTATGTTAAGCGTAAAGCCGAGGGCTTAACACAAAGAGGGTTAGCTCGGAAACTAGGTATCGGGCTGGAAACTTTATCTAAGATTGAGAATGGACATGAAAAGCTGTCATATAAAGTAGGAAACAAGATTGAGGAGTATTTAAAGGCTGATTGAAAGCTTTATTTTACGTTACCCCAAAATGCCTGGGAAAATTAATAGCTAAAGGTAGAAGAATGCTTTCATTCCTCTACCTTTTTTATTATTAACTCCAAAAGTTTAGTGCCCTTTATAATAAGGTATTAATGGTGGATGCATTGGGTCATCAGGCGTCATGTGTTTTTTTATTGTACTAATCTTTTTAGAAAGTTCTTCTGGAATAGGGTAATATTCTTTATCTACAATAATAAATTGTAAATCTTTCAACTCGTTTTCTGCTAACTTATAAAGAAAAGAGTAGAAGCCTTTAAAAATGTCTTCATTTTCTCGTTCACTAATATTTTTCATTGGTGTATCAATCATAAGAAAATTTGGGAGAAGTACATTCCTTTGTTTGGCTAAACGGTGTATTGCTAAAGCAAAGCAACATTTAAATATCGTCTTTTTACCTCCACTACCAAGATTGGAAAATTGCATTTCATATACATCATCATCTTTCGAACGATAAATTTTTGGTATAAAGTCATTAGTGCTTATTGATACTATATCGCTTTGGTTAACACCTGGAAGCCCCACTTCTACTAGGTTTTCAAGGAATAATGACTTAATCTCTTCCAGGTTGGTATTGTCTTTCTCGGCTTTTTCTCTTGCTTCGTTTAGTTCCCTTTTTAAGCGTTCCTCGTCAACTAATAGATTATCGGCTTGATCTTGTAACTCTTTTACTTGATTAGATAAGGGGAGTAAGCGATTTAGTGCTACTTTTTCAGCTTTATGTTCTCCTAATGTCCGTTCATATGTTTTTGCTTTTGCTAAATAAATTGAATCATAAGTAGTTTGTAATTCTAGTATCTCTTGATCAATTATTTGTTTTTCTTCTTTAATTCTGCGTAATTCTATTAACATGGAATCCTTTTGTCTATTAAGACGGGTTATAGAATCATTTAATTCATTATATCTGGATGTTAAGTCAGTTTTCATTACTTCTATATTTTCACTTTCAAAATACGTATTATCATCAAATGGAACTTGACATAAAGAGCATTGTTTATTATTAGGGACCTTATTAATTAATTCACGTTCACATTGAGGACAAGATGAGAATTCTAAATCCTTTAGAGTGTTCCTAGCAATTAATGACCTATTAACTTTCATCTTTGCTGATGCAAATTCACCTAGAAGCCTTTTCCTTTGTGTTATTTGTACCTCAATATCATATACTGACGTATTAAGTTCATCTAAAATAACAGCGTAAGATCTAGCTTGTTCTCTAAGCTTGTCTACAGGATGAGTATTCTCTTGTTCAATCTCTTTACTTATATTGTTAATCTGGATATTTACCTGTTGAATACCATCTTCAACTTCCTTGATTTTTTTTAAGATAGCAGAAGTATCACCTATATTATTTTCGTCTAAAAATTTTTGTAATTGTTTTGCAGTTGAATTAAGAGTAGCCTTTTCATTACGAACTTCAAGCAGCTCACTTTCAAGTAAAGCAACATTTTCTTGATGGAAGCCAAGGACTAATCTCATTACATCCCGACTTTTTAATCTTTTAAAATTGTTTGCCTCTTTTTCCAAATGAAAAATAGAACTATCAATCTCATCCTGATTTAGGTAGCAGTACCACATTAAATCTCTAAAACTCAAACGGATAAGTTCTGTGTTTTCAGCCTTTTTACTTTTACGAACAAGGGGAGGCTGAAATCCACCTAAATAAAATAGTAGGTCTGTTAATAATAATATGTTAGTGTTCGGTATTAAGGGCTGAGAGTATTCCTGCTTATAAATTGGGGCAATTACGTTTAGTACCTCTTGCTCGTGTGGGTCTATCCATTCTACTTGTACTTGATTTGACCCCTTTTCTCGGAAAAGTGAAACCTGATTATTACCAATAATTAGTTCTAATTGAGCATTAATGAATTCTTGTTGGAGTGCAGGTGTTACAATAAGTTCATTACCTAAACAAAAGTCTATTAATTGTAGTATGGTGGATTTACCCGCACCCATTTTTCCGTAAAAATAAGTAATATTTTTTGCAAAAGGAATTTCTACTATTTCCTTTCTAAAAGTAAGCGTTAATTTTTCTATTTTCAAATTCATAATTTTATTTCCTCTCCCTGTGTCATCGTAACCATTTCAGGAAACACTTCATAAAAAAAATTAATAAGTTTCTTTGAAGAATATGAACCAAAATGTTTTTTTATTAGTCCACTTCTTACTATATAATCTTGGAATTCTGAAAACCTAGAAATGTCCTCAACTGTTTTAAGACCAGTGTGAGTAATGGAAACTTTCACTGTTTTTCCACTAATATTATAAGCAATTAACCCTTTAGCTTCGAGAATTGTAAGGAATCTCCGATACCTACTATCCCAAGGGCCATAATTAAAATGCATCAAATTTGCCTCTACGCTTTCTCTTTCATATACTTGAATATCTATTTTAGGTATATCTTTGTCTTTTTTAAGCTTCATTAGGGCTCTTTCTAAGGCTACTGGGTAACGTAAGAGAAAATCAAATTTTACTAATTTATTTATCCCATCGATAGTTTGTTTATGATTTCGGCCTGCCATCTTATCAATCAAAATAAGAATCCTAACTATATTTAGTTCATCATTTTCATCGAGTCTAATTATTCTCTCGAGTAGTGATTGATCCATTATTTTTCCAACCTCCTGTTGGCTCTTCGCTAAAAGAAACCTTACATTCATCTGTTAGTATCCCGACTAAGCCCTTAAGGATTTCATAAGGTGTTTGAAAGACATCATCATGACGATTTTTAACTATCTTTTCCAACCTGTCTTCAATATCGTGGAGCATTATAACACCATACGGTGACCCTTTTAATTTACTCCTAGACTTTGATTCAATAGCTTGGTTTTTTACAATTGTACGCATTTGGTCTAATTGTTCCAATGTTTCAGTTGGATTTTTAGTTTTATAATGATTCTTTAAAATATAGGTCTCAGCAGATGCCCTTAAGTCATCCATAATTTCTATACTATCTTCCTCAATTAGTCCACACTGCATTTTATAAAACAAAAGGTCTGAAGTTAAAGTATTGTTTTTGGAAGGCAGTCCTTTTCTTGATCTGAGAAACAAATTTTTTGTAAGCGGCTCAGTAATTAATTTGATAATACTATTTATGGTAATCCTTTTTGTATTTATATGAACTTTTTCAAGTAGCTGATCATTTCCATTAACAAATGCTATATAATCTTGAAGGGGGTTTTCCACTCGTTTAGATGAAGAAAAATAAATGTGACTAACAATGGAATCAAGGATTATTCTTAATTTAGGTAAAGGTGTTTCTAAGCATTCAGCCATTTTTCCTAAATGGTCTGTTAGAATTTTTGATTCTATATCTTCAATACTTGGACCTTGTTGGATTTCAATAATGGATAAGACACTTATAACATCCTGTTCATTTGAATTGCTTTTTTCACAAAGAGATTTGAAAAACTTCTCTAATGTACCTGGCTTGAAAGGATCTTGTGGTTTCTTTTCCTTTGCCTGAATTAATAGGTTATTTAAACTTTTTCCTGTCTCATCATTTCTAGTAGGACTATTTGAGACAAAGATAAATTTCTTAAAAGAACCTGGGAAATCGTTATATAGTTTAATGAACCTTAATAAGCTTTTTACTACTGATTCTTCCTCTAATTCGAATGGTCCGCCTGTTATTTGCTTTGTCTTTATTTGTATTCCTTCGAATTTTCCGTCATTACGAACTCCTAGAATATCCTCATGTAGTTCACATAGTAATTCTTTATAGGCTATCTTTCCTGAAGCCATTTGTATAGAAATAAGAGCTGTATAAGTATGCTGATATCTAAATCTTCTTTGTACTTCATCACCTGGATCAGTTTTAGAAAGAACTTCATCAGGAGAATTCAATTTTTTATTTACTTTAGGTGTTTCATCACTCATTGACTATCCTCCTACAATCCTACCGAAGTAAAAACAATTCCATAGTAATTACATTCTACATATTTTTACAAAAACCTCTGTTGTTCTACTTTGAAAATAGTAGTTTAGCAGGATTTATCTATAATTTATAGAATAATAGAAATAAATGTAAACTTTTTAAGGATAACATGAAAGGGGGGCTTTCTTAAATGCCAAAACATTTATCTGTAAGAATAGCCTGGCATGACAATGGCTGGAATGGAAGAGTATGTAATAATCCAAAAGAGAATGTCTATTGTGTAGGAAGGTACTCTTTTCCAGGAGATGTTATTGCAAGTAAACGTAACTTGGAGTGGGAAGAGGAAAACAGCGGTGTGCATGCATCAGAATTACCCAAAGTCCTTCCATGCTCGTATAGTATTAATGCTTTCGGTAACAGTGAGCTTACTGCTGAAAATGAACCACCAGTATTTTTTAAAGATGATTCAAAAACAAAAAAATGGACTATGCCACCATACTCTATAAGTACATGGCCATATGAGGCAATGTATGATGAAAGTGCTAAAAGAAATGGAAGATTCGATCCTGAATTAAGAGCAAAAAATATGAGGGAGTACTTTGCCGATCTAGAGCAAGGTACTTCGTTAATTTTTTATTATGCCAACTATGATAATCCTTTTAGCGGGGAGGATAAAAAGTATGTGTTGGTTGGAGTGGCTCGCTTAAAGAGCGTGTTCAAAAAGCCCTTAAATTTTAAGAAAAAATAAAAATACACCTTAGCGAAAAATGGTAAAATTGGAGTGACAAACCACCAAAAATACCAATTTGCGAGGTGCATTTTT
>NZ_JBMERO010000037.1:0-25518 GCF_049310945.1 Bacillus sp. DJP31
CTAATTTAAGAGGAGGAAATTTAGTGTCTAAAGATAAAGAGAAAGTGATACATGTTGATGAGTTAATCATTTACGCTAAGGAAGTAAAAATAATTAGTCCACGAATAGAAGAGGAAATTAAACCAAGAAACCCTTCGAGCTTTTTCTCACCTAGAAGGAATCGTATTGAAAACCTTGACGTAGAAGAAGAAACTACTACATTAGTGAAAGGTGACTTAGTTGAAGAGGAAGATGGATTATAAGAGAAAGAAAAAATTGAAGAAATTAACGAAGAGAGAAGAGGCCCAAGGTGGATTTAAATGAAAGTCATTATTAGAAGAAGTAATTAACTTAAACTGGCACCTATGTCAAGGACACTATAAAAAAAGAGACTAAGCAACTAGAAGATGATTCCTATATTGAATAGGGGTCATCCTTTTTAAGTTCCACTGATATCGATAATTGTTATAGTAAACCATATAATGATTTATTTTCGCTTTTAATTCTTCCAATGTTCTAGCTGATTTGTAATCCACTTCATCTTTTAAATGCCCAAAGAAAGACTCCTGGGGGGCATTATCCCAACAGTTTCCTCTTCGAGACATAGATTGACCTAGGCCATACTTTTTTAATAACCTTTGATATTTTGGACTCGTGTAATGGCTACCTTGGTCCGAGTGGATAAAGGCTTCTGGATGTAGAGAAACTTTCTTAGTGTTTATTAATTTATGGATTGTCTGGGTTGCGATGTCCAAAGTGATTCGATCTGAAACATGATAAGCTAAAAGTTCATTAGTGGAGGCATCTTTTATGGTTGACAAATAAGCCATGCAATTCCCGTTATATGGCAAATAAGTAATGGCCGTTAATAACACTTTTCCTGGAATTCCTTGCTTAAATTCTCTGTTTAATTTGTTTGGAACGACCTGATGCTCCTTTGTTGCTTTAGCGATCTTTTTATAAGGATTTGGTCTCCTATGGGGACAAACAATGCCATATTTATTCATGATTCTTTGAATCTTTTTTCGACTGAAGATAATGTTATAGTCATTCTCCAGTATCATTTTTATAGAGCGTGCACCTTTCTTATATCCCCGTCGATTGAATGCCTTTAATATAATTTCCTTCCCTTCTAAGTCCAATTGTTCTTTCGCTTTTCGGAAATCAAAAGCCTTTAGATAGCTATAGTATCCTGAACGGGAGACTCCTAAAAGGTCACAAAAATACTTAGTCATTTGCTTAAAGTGATTTTGGTCAATGGTCTCATAAATCAGCTGATAGACTCTACTCGGATCTAGACATTCTCTTGCGTTTAGCAGCCTCCTTTCTGTCACTTCTAGCTTTTTTAATAGCTCCACCTGCCCCTCCAGGAGCTTAATCCTTGCTTCCTGCCTTTCAATCACTTCGGATGATGTAAGTTCTCGTATTAATGGTCTGCCAGAACCCGTCTTCCTTGAGTCAGTAAGGCCGATTAACCCATTCTTTTCATAGGCTTTCTTCCATCTTCCACCTATGAGCTGATTGTTCAATTCTCTTTATTCCTATAACATCTTCATCAAAACCGTTCACTGAAAAAATTTGTCGAGGGAGTTTACCAGCCAGATACTCATCCATAAATCTATTTTTAAAGGAGTCGGTATATGTAATAGCTCGCTCACTAACACGTTGTACATTTGAATTCTTTTGAAGTGTCTTTATCTCTTTGGTTGAAAATATTATCTTACTCATGTTGTGTCCCCCAATTACCCGTATATATTATTGAAATTCAAGTATATAAAAAAATACCTATAGATAAAACACTCTTTTTCAAGTGTCCTAACTATAGGTACCATATTAACTGGTCCTTCTTTCTTTTTTATATAGATAAATATTATTACAACGAATATAGATTCTAGGGGCCGAATAATATTTATCTATATGACTAAAAAAGGAATGAGAATGATGGAGAAGCTGGTTAAGGAGGAAATACAACGTTTAATAGATCAATTGGAAGGTATGCAGGCTAATGATGGTACTTGGCGTTTTTGTTTTGAAGGAAGTATTATGACCGATGCATACATGATTATTTTAATCAAAACACTACAGCTTCAAGAAGATATACTAATAAAAAAATTAGCGAATCGAATTGCTTCAAAACAAACTGAGAATGGGGCTTGGAAGTTATTTAAGGATGATAATGGGAATCTTTCTGCAACAGTAGAGGCCTACTTCGCATTATTACTATCAAAATTTAAAGAAGCATCTGATCCAGAAATGAAAAAAGCGGAGGACTTTATTTTAAAAAATGGAGGATTGAAAGAAGTTTCCTCGTTAACAAAAGTCATGCTTGCAACAACTGGACAATATCCGTGGCCTAAATGGTTCCCTGTCCCAATTGAGTTGATTCTTTTGCCAACATCGTGTCCTATTAACTTTTTTGATTTTGTTGGCTATGCAAGGGTACATTTAATGCCTATTCTTGTTCTTGCTAATAATAAGTTTGTCATTAAGAGAACAAATCTCGATTTAGGATATTTAAATAGTAGTAGAGATCAAGAGGATCATTTCATATCAATGAATTCGTATAATACTAGATCTTTGCTTTCTTTCATAAAACAAAATGTGAAGAAAATCATAGGGCTTCCTAATGAACTAAATCAAATGGCATTAGAGCAAGCGAAACAATTTATGTTACATAGAATTGAACCAGATGGAACGCTCTATAGCTACTTTAGCTCAACATTTTTAATGATCTTTGCTCTTTTGTCTCTAGGGTTTTCCAAAAATGATCCTGTTATCGAAAAAGCAGTAAAAGGTTTGAAAGGCTTAGCCTGTCATACAGAAGGTCATATACATATGCAAAACTCACCTTCAACAGTGTGGGATACAGCTTTTATTTCTCATTCCTTACAAGCATCAGGTATTAATTCAATATCTAAACCCATTGAACATGCTAGCCATTACTTACTATTAAGGCAACAATATAAATATGGGGACTGGAGTATTCATAATCCTAATTCATTACCTGGGGGATGGGGTTTTTCTGAAAGCAACACGATGAACCCGGATGTGGATGATACGACCGCAGCACTTAGAGCTATTAAATATACCATCTCACAACATCCAAATTTACGACAGTCATGGTACAGAGGTGTGAACTGGTTGCTTTCTATGCAAAATAACGATGGAGGATGGCCAGCATTTGAAAAAAACACAGATAAGGAGATTTTAAAGTTAGTACCGTTTGATGGAGCAGAATCGGCTAGTATAGATCCTTCAACCGCAGATTTAACAGGGCGTACATTAGAGTTTTTAGGAAATGATGCAAGATTAACCCTACAACATCCTCAAGTAAAAAGAGCGGTTGAATGGTTAGAAAACAATCAAGAAAAAGATGGATCTTGGTACGGTCGCTGGGGGATAACCTATATCTATGGTACATGGGCTGCCATTACAGGCATGAGAGCAATCGGTGTAAAATCACATCATTCATCCATTGTAAAAGGTGTTCAATGGCTTGAAGAAATCCAAAATGTAGATGGGGGATGGGGAGAATCATGTAAAAGTGACATTGAAAGAACTTATATACCTTTAGGAGTTAGTACCCCTTCACAAACAGCCTGGGCTTTAGATTCGTTAATCTCCGTTTACGATCATCCAACAGAAGAAATAAATAAAGGTATTGATTGCTTGATTCAGCTATTGAATATGAAGAATTGGACGTATTATTATCCAACTGGAGCTGGGCTACCTGGTAGCTTTTATATCTATTATCATAGTTATAATTATATTTGGCCATTATTGACATTGGCTCACTATAGAGATAAATATTCTTGAAACTGGGGGTTTCTATTACCCCATTTTTTTATTTTCAGCTAGAAGAGTGTTAGTCCTTTTTTAAGGACATAGGCTTTATAACAAGCAAATAATAATGCACTACATACCATAGTAATAAGTAGTCATAAAGTGAAATGGTGATGATAATGATGAACAGTAACCATATGCTTGTTCTAGCCTTATTAGGGTCAATAAAACTTATGCTTTCTGTGTTCGGGATATGGGTTATTCCAGATTCTTTTTATGATACGTTAGTCAATGGAATATCATCTCTGTGTGTATTGTGTGCAATAGTATTAAGATATTGGAAGAAAAGAAAGAAAAATAGATTAGAAGAGAAGGAGGAAGATAAAAATGAAAAGAAGGAGAAATAGAATGTTTTCTGGCTTTTGCATCTTCCCAGGTTACAGATGGTGTGGCCCTGGATGTAGTGGTCCGGGGGCTCCAATCAATGCTGTTGATGCTGCATGTAAAGCACATGATGATGCGGATAGTAGACATGGATCAAATTGTGAAGCAGACCGTCAATTTCAATTAAGATTGAAGCAACTGATGAATCCCTATACAAAGGAAGGGCGACACGCAACACTTATGTATAACTATATGAACATTCAATCTATTTTTAAATGTGGATTCCATTAAACGACCACCTGCTAAAGCAGGGGGATTTAGACATAAATGTCAACGACTAAAGTCGTATATCAAGACTGAAGTCTTCTCAAAGTCCTTGTGCTAAAGCATACTAAAATTGACTAAACTCATTCTTCAATCTTGAATATTTCATCTTTTCCTTCACTAAACTGGTTAGCTATATAGTTTCTAATAATTTCTTCTGTGACATTGCCTACAGTTGCGCAAAAATACCCTCTTGCCCACAAATGTTGTCCCCAGAATCTCTTTTTTAGTTCTGGAAATTCATCTTGTAATAGCCTGGATGATCGTCCTTTTAAGTACTGTAATATTTTACTCGGAGCAAGACTTGGAGGACACGATAATAATAGATGGATGTGATCTTTCCCAACAATCCCCTGTACAATAGTGATCCCTCTTGCTTCACATCCTTGCCTTATTAATTCTCTTGTTCTTTTGGTAATTTGACCATGCAAAACCTTATACCTATATTTCGTAATCCATATAACATGGTATTTTATATCAAATACAGCATGACTACTTTTTTGATAACCGTCCATACTTTCACCTCAAATGTAGTATGGACATATAAGGATAAGGCTAAAAGCGTATAAATTATTACTGTTGGTTTTGAACTCGTGGAGCAACTTCCTGAAAACTGGAACATAGGTAAAGAGCCAATTCTACATATTCATGCTAGTCCTGCAGAAGTGAATGAATATTACCCGATTACGTTTGAATTCTTGGCAACATTAAAAGAAATCTTTCTCTAGTTAATAAAGAAGGGTTCACACAAAAGGATTAACTTCCAGAAAAGCGGGAAAGAATCATTCAAGGACATGGAATAAAGAATGGGGTTATTGAACAAGAACTATTTTTGTCCAATGTAATAAATGCATTAACTGAAATCCTCGATCCAAACACCATTCTTTTGTCAGATGTAGGTGCTTATAAACTTGAAATAGCAAGAGCTTTTCAACCAGAACACCCAAATCATGTTCTTGTTTCCATCGGTTTTGCCTCAATGGGGATCGCTTTACCAGGAGCCATTGGAGCGAAGTTAGCCTGTTGTAAGTTTGACAGGAGATGGTGGGTTTTTAATAACATGGCAGAATTAGAAACGACTAAACGATTAAATACAGCAATGATCATCCTTTCTTCAACTTAAAAATGTACTTACAGAACTCCCCCCTAAACAATCAAACTCTCAAATTTCAAAACCATATGAGCTCGAAGAAGGATACTCGAGAAAAAGTGAAGGGTGAAATGAAGGAGATTGCAAGTGAATTCCCTGGTCCCTTAACAGGAATGACTTATTATGAAGGATGTTTTTATGTTTCAGTAGAAAACAAAACAGAGCAGGAAGAGGTGGAGCCATTGAGGAAGTATTGTGAAGGTCCATTTAGATAGAACTAAACAGGAGCTGTTGTTTCTAAAACCGGGTGAGTTTTTTACCTAGCCATTTACAACCGGTTTTTTAGGATTATCATTTGGGCTTGGTCTATTATTGTTAAAAAAGAGGATTTGGTTCATTGTTATTACGAGTTTCATTCTTATTTTCGGAATATGATATTGTTAACCCTATTTAAATTCCCTGTTTTAGGACCAATACAGGTTTTATCCTTCTTTGATTACATTATTCTATTAAGCTTGTCACTCTTTTACTGTTGGATTTTCTTTGACATAGGTCATTTTCTTCTTAAAAGGCTAGTAAAACACTGTATAGTTTTTTAAAACTATTGGTTCTTATTGAACTTTTCTGGCAATCCATACACCCAATTGATAAATTCTTGACCGTGAAAATTTAAATTTACTTCTTTTAAGTACTCGAGCGTAATTTTTATTTTCTCTTGTTCATCAGGATCTTTCATTCCGTCTGCTAAAAAATCCAACAGCCTATTTTGACTTTGCATAATTGAAGCTTTTCTCTTTTCGTCACCTTTGGGTGTTAACTCATGGTAGTTAAAGCGATTATCGTCTGCTTTCTTAAAACTACAAACTAATTTTTTTCTTTAATCTACTGATAACCTGAGTTACAGTGGATGGATCTAATAATGTTAATTCTGCGAGACGATTGACTGTCGAATTTCCTTCATAGAAAATAGTCCATAAAAGATTCAACTCTGTGATTGTTAATTCAACGCTTTGGAGTAGGGTCTCATCTACAGTTAGAAGGGGCAGCATCAACTGGATTAAACCTTGAAGACCTAGTGATATTAGATAAATACTTGACTTATCAGAATTTGCTGGCATTCGATACGGAGCATGTAAGAGAAATAAATGATAATGTAAAAGAAATCCATAATAGAAGGAAGGAGCCACTTCCTTTTATTATGGATTATTTGTGTTTAATCATTGGATATGGTAGTACCTAAAAGGTCGTGTACCTTCTTATAAACATCATTTTGATTCGGACGATCTTTTTGGTTTTCTCCCACATAGGCATAAACAATTTTCCCGTATTCTGATATAAAGAATAGACTAGGGTAAGCGATTTTATAAGCATCTATCCCGATTGGATGATATACGTCAAATAATTTAATAACATTTCGGTCCTCATCAATTAGAAAGGGGAAAGGAATTGGGTTTTGACTTAACCATTTTTGAACACCATCTCGCTTTTGTCCAACAATGATGATAATGGGTATATTCATCTTTTTGAACTTATACGCATTTTCACGCAACTGAACTAGTTGCTTCCTACAACTTGGTCACCAAGTGCCTCTTAGAAAATACAGAAGAAAAGGGTTACCTTTAAATTGTTCAGAGGTATAAGTGTTTCCATCCGTATCCTGTAATGAAAAAGATGGGATTATTGATCCTGGTTGTAGTCCCTTATTATCTTTTGGCATATGACACCAACTTTCCTGTAGTAGTAAATGCTTTATTTGGATTTTAAATTTTTTCCAATATACTGGATAATTTTTCTGAATTCTGTTGGAGATGGTCTTCCAAACGGACTGGTTTGTTGTTGTTGGTAAAGAAGCGTCCCATTTTCATCTACTAAATAATAGGCAGGCTCTCCGTGTGCTCCATGATCTTCATACGGAGCATCCTCACCATGATAAAAAACATCGTATGTTTTCGATACCTCTAATTGTTCATCAGATAAAATGGGGAAAGTATATTCATGTTCTTTAGCCATTTGACTTAAATTATCTAATGTATCGTTAGAAATTGTAACTAAATTGACATTCTTCCCTTCGAAGTAACTTTTATTAGCTTCAAAATCTTTCAAATCTTGAACACATGCTGGACACCAGGACCCTCTAAAGAAAATAATTAATTTCCAACTTTCTTTTTGATGATTTTCTAAAGTAAAGCTTTCCCCACCTATACTTGGGAGTGTGAAATTTGGTGCTTTATTTCCAATTTTTAATTTAGCCATGTAAGGTATTCCTCCTTTAATTTATCTTACATATATAAATTACCCTGTTTTTAAAATAATAAAAGTAAGCTATATATGTTCGGCATTAAAGAATCCTTACACCTGAACGCAGAGCCTGTCAACAATTCTCATCGGATCTTTGCTGATTTCATCCATAAATGACTTTACTGCAGACCTAATTTCTTGCACTGATAAGAAAAAGACATTATAAATAACCGATTTTTTCAACCAACCCCATAACCCTTCAACGATGTTCAGTTGGGGGCTGTACGGAGGTAAAAAAAACAGCTCTAATTGTTCAGAATGTTTCTGTAAAAAAGGTTGAATTAGTTTGGCATGATGAATTCGTGCATTATCCAGAATCATAACCGTTTTCCCTTCCGGGTACTTTACGACAATATTCTCCAAGAAGCATAGGAACACTTGTGCATCATATTTCTCGTGTTCTTCCCAGTATATTTCACCGGACTCATAATCTACTGTTGCGAGTAACTTCGCACCTTGGTGCTTACCAAAAGTCGGAATTACTTTTTGTTGTCCCTTGGGGAACCAGGTGCTAGCGATAGCTTGATAGTCACGAATCATACTCTCATCTTCAAACAAAATTCGATCAATTTTGCATTCATGTAATTTTTTTTAAACCTTCGAATTCTTCCTTGAACAATTCCTGCTTCTCAGGATCCGCCTTAGCGAGCTTATACGTTGGTCGGGTGTGGCTGAAACCAAGGCGATAGAGCAGCTCGCGAGTACCTCTTTCGGAATATAGAACGTCAAACTGTTGTTTAATCCAATTACGAATTAGACCGGAGGTCCAGTTCATGTTGGTTGGAAATCCCACATCTACAGGTGTTTTTTCAACAATTGTTTTATACAGAAGTAGCTCTTGGTCGGTTGTTAAAAGGGTTGGCCTTCCAGGAGAATGATTCAACTCCAACCCTTTTAATCCATATGCACTATAAGCTTGGACATAAGTACCGATTGTATCAATGCCGCGATTAATAATTTTAGCGATGCTCTTTCGACTCTCGCCTGACAAAAGCAAATAGATACATTGGTACCGTTCGTATAATCGTTTCTCTTTTGTTTCGGTCATTGCAGTCTTTACTTCTTCTAGTCGTATTGATAGATCGTCAAAAGATACTTTCTTTGGCATAATGGTTTCCCCTCTACATTTAAGCTACTTCCATAGAGAGTAATTAGACAAAACATTATCTAATCCTTTAATTAGAAATCTTTACTGCCTTGTTATCCTTGACTATGTACCATAGTACACAGTTTATTATATGTTAGAGGTGAAAAAAATGAATTATCGAATTACTTTGTTTGCTCAAAAGTGTGGTGTAAATAAAGAGACTATTAGATATTACGAACGAAAGAACTTATTACAAGATCCATTAAAAACAAATGCAAGATATCGAGCATATTCAGATAATGATGTAAAGCGTGTAGGGTTTATTAATGCAAGTGCTTGGTTTTTTTAAAATGAAATTTATAAGTTACTTGGGGTTGTAGATAAAGACGACGTTCGCTGCAAAGATATGTTTGAATTTGTATCTAAAAAGGAAGAGGAAATTCAACAGCAGATAAAGGACTTAAAGCGAATTGAAGCGATGTTAAAAGATTTAAAACAAAGATGTCCAGATGAAAAAAGCTTACATGCGTGTCCGATAATTGACACACTAATTGAGGAAGAATGAAGGGGAATGCAAAATGAAACATAAGAGGAATTTTATTACAGGATTGATAGGTTCTTTTGTTGTTCTGTTATGTTGTGCAACACCTATATTAGTGATTTTATTGGGCACTATTGGATTAGGGGCGATAATAGGTTATTTAGATTATGTTCTGTTCCCTGTTTTAGCCGTCTTTTTAGGTATAACTTTTTATTCTTATTCTAAATACCAACAATCAAATAAAAATAAGGAGAGTAATAACTAATTTAGGGTATGTGAGATAAAGAAATAGGAGGATGAGAACATGAATAAATTTAAGATAAACATTCAAGGAATGACTTGTACACGTTGTGAAGAGCATGTAGCCGTAGCACTTAAAAATATAGGAGCTGAAAATATTGAAGCTAGTTTTCGTCGTGGTGAAGCCGTATTTGAGTTACCCAATGATACTAGTGTTGAAAGTGCAAAAAAGGCAATTGATGAAGCAAAATATCAACCTGGAGACATAGAAGAAGTATCATCGCAAGAAAATGTAGTGTTAGGTATTGATGGTGATTATGACTTACTTATCATTGGTTCTGGTGGCGCTGCTTTTTCGGCTGCGATTAAAGCGGTTGAATACGGGGCAAAAGTAGCCATGATTGAGCGTGGAACCGTTGGAGGAACATGTGTAAATATTGGATGTGTTCCATCAAAAACACTTCTTAGAGCTGGGGAAATCAATCATTTAGCAAAAGGCAATCCATTCAATGGGCTAAAAACATCTTCTGGAGAAGTGGAATTAGCTCCTTTAGTAAAGCAAAAAGAAGAGTTAGTCAGCGAACTTCGGAATAAAAAATATGTAAATTTAATTGATGAATATGGATTTGATTTAATTGAAGGAGAAACGAAATTTGTTGATGAAGATTCGGTTGAAGTCAATGGGAAGAAACTTTCTGCGAAACGCTTTTTAATTGCGACGGGTGCTTCACCTTCTTTACCATCGATTTCGGGACTTGAAGAAGTGGATTATCTTACAAGTACAACACTTCTTGAATTGAAAAAGGTTCCCAAACGATTAACTGTTATTGGTTCGGGGTATATTGGAATGGAACTTGGACAACTATTTCATAATTTAGGTTCAGTAGTAACGCTTATGCAAAGAAGTGAGCGGTTATTAAAAGAGTATGAACCAGAGATTTCAGAAGCCGTAGAAAAAGCTTTAATTGAACAAGGGATAAACCTTGTTAAAGGGGCAAATTTTGAACGTGTAGAACAAGAGGGGCAAATCAAAAAGGTTCATATAACGGTAGATGGTAAGAATAAAGTCGTGGAATCAGATCAGTTACTTGTTGCAACAGGAAGAAAACCAAATACGGATTCTTTAAATTTAAGTGCAGCAGGAGTTGAAGTCGGAAGAAGAAAAGAAATATTGATAAATGATTATGCTAGGACAAGTAATGAAAGGATTTATGCAGCAGGTGATGTGACATTAGGACCTCAATTTGGCTATGTAGCAGCATATGAAGGTGGAATTGTTGCTGATAATGTGATTGGTGGGTTGAATAAAAAATTAGATTTATCCGTTGTGCCTGGCGTGACGTTTACAAATCCTCAGGTGGCAACGGTTGGTTTAACAGAAGTTCAAGCAAAAGAAAAAGGTTATGAAGTAAAAACATCTGTATTGCCTTTAGATGCTGTTTCAAGAGCGATAGTAAACCATGAAACAACTGGTGTTTTTAAGCTTGTTGCAGACGCGAAAACATTAAAAATTCTTGGAGTTCATATCGTTTCTGAGAATGCAGGAGATGTGATTTATGCAGCGACATTAGCTGTTAAATTTGGGTTAACCGTAGAAGATTTAAAAGATAGCTTTGCACCATATTTGACAATGGCAGAAGGGTTAAAGCTAGCTGCTCTTACATTTGATAAAGATGTATCGAAATTATCTTGTTGTGCAGGATGAAAAAAAGTTAATGATAGGATGATTCGCCGATTCGTTTAATAAAAGTGGTTGTCTTTCTTATTTGACGTATACTGCTCAATAAACATCTTCATTTTTAGGTGACTCTGTGAAAGAATGTACTTAAGCTAACGGCCAGATTTGCTTAACATAAAATAATTTATAAGGGGGACGTATATTGGAAAATAAAGCAGAAGTAAAGTATTAAGTTGTAATGGATAATCTTTTGGTGTTGGATTACTGATAGAAGGACTACTTGGATTAAAATTAATGAAAATAATGGAACCTTAGATATGATAGCACCTTTTACAGTTATTTTAATTGAAGACAATCAAAACCGTAAGCCCTTATTGAATCGAAGTGATTACTACTTAATAGAACAATTAAATAAGCACTATAAGAACCAACTCGTAAAATTGAAATACTGGCCTGAATGGGAACTATGTATTAAAAAGTTAGCAGATTTAGCAACAGAAGCATTTGGTGGTCAACTCAATTTACATGAGCATAATGAAGAAATTAAACAATTTGAACACGTTTATCAGTTGTTAAAAAGAAAATGGAAAAATAATTAGTTAAACTCCAAACAACCCATAAGGTTGTTTGGAAAATGGATTGTTAGCTTTTTAAAGAGGAAAGGGATAGTCATAAGAGGTATAAATAATAATTTTAGGGTTTACTTGAAAGAATTAATTTGTTTTTGCCAAACATTGTGAGAGAATGATATAATAAATATAAATCCTATTATTACGTAAAATATAAATTTGACGTAATAATAGAGCGAGATTAAATAAAGGGGTGTCTTCTATTGCGAAATTCAACTCAGCAACGTACATATCAAAAATTAGATGAATTAGCCGATCAACTGCCTTGGTATGTCATTGAGTACATAGATAAAAAGAAACGAAAGCTTTCTCCAGCATCACTATTAAATTATTGCCATGACTTTAAGATCTTTTTTGAATGGTTAGTCGCAGAAGGTTTTTACGCTGGTAACATTCAATCTATACCTCTTCGCATTTTAGAAAAGCTTACTGCCCAACAGGTTGAGGATTTTCTTACCTACCTTAAGTTTCAATTGCAAAATAAGGATATTACGGTTAACCGAAAATTATCCTCTCTCAAATCCTTGTTTAATTATTTACAAAATATTGCAGAAACAGATGAATTAGAGCCCTATTTAAACCGCAATGTAATGGCAAAAATAGAATTTAATGATGTATATGAGGATCCAGAAACAATTGCAAATCGGATGGAAGGTAAAATCTTACTAGGAGATGAATATGAAGCCTTCCGGATGTTTGTCGAAAAGGATTATGGTGAATTGTTCAAAGATAACAACAGAATTTTGAACTTTTATAAACTTAATCGAGAACGTGATACGGCCATGGTATCATTATTCCTCGGATCAGGTTTACGACTAGCTGAACTTGCTGGTTTAAGCTTAGAAGATATTGACTTTAATAAGTGCAGTGTTCGTGTTGTTAGAAAAGGAAATAAAGAGCAATATGTGTACTTTAGTGAGCAAGCTGTTTTTGATTTAAACGAATATATAAAGATTAGAAGTGATCGTTATACAATTTCAAAACAAAATCGCGCCCTTTTTATTGCTGCTCCAATGGGACCTAAAGGTACAACAAGGCGACTATCTGCCCGAGCCATTGAGAAAATAATTGAAAAATATGCAAAAGCATTTGGAAAACCATCACTATCAGTGCATAAACTTAGACATTCTTTTGCTACACGTTACCATGCTGAAATTAATGATGTACCTAAACTTAGACGCCAATTAGGTCATTCATCTATTGAAACAACAATGATCTATACTCATTTAAAAAGTGAAGATTTAAAAAATGCAATAAGTAAGCTTAATATGCCTAAGGAATAGAGCAATGGTGTTATTTGTTACAATCTAAGAGCATGACTCTTCCTTAAAAATTGTTGTGGATGAATTCGTTTCACTGAAACCGCCTATGAGAATCCCCGCTTTGTACGAGGATATGGTCCGCCTCGTAGCAGCAGACTTGTATGAATTGAATTTTGTCAAAGCCCTTACGGTTGAATGCAGAAAAGAAGAGTCTATTCACTTTCACGATGCAATAGCTACGTTGTCTTTTAGAAAGTAGTTCTGTTTAGTAGCCCCTTGTCTTCTTTGGATGAGGGGTTTGGTCTGTGGTGATCTAACTGGTGTACGTATCCTAAGTACAATGTCAATAATATCAAGGTGATCTTACTTTTCTGAGTGCATTCGACTATTCAATGCTAACAAGCACTCTAGTTTCTGAATATGTTACTTCTACTAGTCAGCTTATTTTCCAAGTAAATGAGTGAAATACCAAAAAAGAAATAGACTAGAAAAACCCAGTCTATTTATCATTATCTATTTTAACACCTTTTGCACAAGTTTCTTCTCTTTTTCAACCCCTTTTTGAATCCCGTCTCCTATTAAAAATACTCCATCTACATAAGAATGGCTTACTTTTGTCGTGCAGTTTTCAAAACCTAGTAAATTTCCGATGAAAGAAGATGCCTCTTCCTCCTTCATATCCTTATACCAACGTCCTTCTGGATAAGCTATCACTACACTTTTATCATGGCATCTTCCATTACACCTCGTTCTTGTTGTATGAATGACCTCATCTGCTTCTCTAACTCGGATTTCTTTACGAATAGCTTGTGTTAGTTCCTCGGCACCATTGCTCATACAACTGCTTCCATTACAGATCAAAACGTGATGCTTTGTTTTACTTAAATCCCACGTTGCCAATACAGTATTCTCCTTTTCAAAACAAAATAATTACAATTTAAGCTCTAAGCTCTTACTGCTTTTTTTTGAATGTAAATGTATTCTATTAATCATTTTATCCAATCTTGTCTTTCCAAGTAGGATTATAGCTATCAATTGCAATAGAGCAATCATCACTACAACTCCACCTGGTGGCATATTTAGCTCATAAGCAATACATATACCTAGAACTACGGATAGTTCACCTAAGATAATGGCATAAAGACATGTTTGTTTAAGATTAGAAGAACGTTTGGATATATATCCCTTCTAACAAATTATGATTCCTCCATGCCTAATTGGAAAATTCAGGTGGGGGAATTTTAAATTCCTAAGTGGGGGAATTTTGAGTTGACAATTACAAATTCCTGGCTTCATTATGCTATATTCTAAGAGCCCGGGTGTGACAGAGAGAAGTAATCTCCCCTCTCATATCCGTGCCGAAGTGTCAACTAAAGAGGGACTAGAAACTCGAAGAGCATTTCTGCAAGATGGAGTAGAAAAATCAGCCCTTCTTTTCGTATGTCATTACCCTTTCAAAGGACTAGGAACGGTTAAAAAAGATGACTCTGAGTGGAGATGGCTTCCCAAAACGAATAGCTAACCAAGAACAGGCTAATTTCAATTAAGGAATTAACCTGTTTGAAACTTAATTTTAAAAATCATGTTCACCTATTTACTAGCAATCTATCTAAAACTCCACATCTCTACGTTCAAGAGAATCACCTTCAATAACAATGACTTCAGAACCATCATTGTAATCTTCTTGGTCAAAGAAATGCTTCGTCGACCTATTTACTATTGTTGTTAACTTCCATGATCAGGATAAGGTGAATAGGAACTGGGGTTATATACGTTCTTAATTGCTCTTCTAATACTATTAGCTGTTCTATTGTGTACTTTTTCATAATGTCGATTCTATTGTAACTATCTGCAATTAGATCGAAAAATGGTTGACCTGAGGATCTGTCAACCAAAATGAATCTCCATGGTTCATGATTACTATGAAAGGGATCCCATACTGCATCCTCTAGTATTGAGGCAAAACTCCACTTTGATTTAGTGACTCTTGTTTACAATGCATCTAAACTAGCAGCAGATCGGATAACCCATCAAATCAAAATTTTTAAAAAATATAGCTGCATAATTAAGAAGTCACTTTAGTAATGTTTGTTAATCTTGGCCACTATGTTGATTGGATCGGAAGGTGCGAGACTCCTGCGGGATCAGTGCCACAGGTGAGACTCACGAATAGCGCATGCGCTGAGGAGGCTCACCGCCCACCCTACGGAAAGCGAAGCATCCTGGAGTGGAAATCAACAGGCAAACTCAGCAGGAATAATTTTTAAAAATAAGTCATTCCTAAAATAAGGAAACTATCAGCATACTTGAAAAATTAATTGTGAAATTGATTCTTATAAATATTTCTAAAAAACTACTCTTTCTATTTTCTCTTGCACAAATTGCAGTGATTTTATTTGATGATTAAAACGGAATCATTTCGTTTTATTTTTTTTCTACAGCAAAGGGGACTTACATCATGTTTAATTGGGTTATTATTGGTGCTGGAATACAAGGGATAACAGTTGCTTCGTATCTTCTAGGGTCCAAGAAGGTTCAAGCAGATCAGCTTTTGATTATTGATCCGCACGATGAACCACTAGCGAACTGGAAGCATTGTACAAATAAAATTGCGATGCCTTTCTTACGTTCTCCTTTCATTCATCATATCGATATTGAGCCGTTCAGTTTGCAGCGATACGCTCGTAACAGAAAGAGTGAGGAAACTGCATTTTACGGACGATATAAACGCCCTTCTCTTGAGATATTTAATGATCATTGTAGCAGCATTATTCATTCATATGGGCTTATGGACAGTTGGCACAAGGGGTATGTAACGAAGCTTAGTAAGGAAGAAGCTCATTGGAAAATTGAAGTAAATCATTCCGATTACATACATGGTGCTAACGTAATTCTTGCACTTGGCTTAAATGAACAGCCAAGGTGGCCAGAGTGGGCATATGAACTAAAGGAAAAAGCACATCCACATATTTTCCATATTTTTGATGGGAGATTAGGAAGCCTTCATGATTTGGAACCACCCGTTACCATTGTTGGTGGTGGCATTACTGCTGCTCACACCGCACTCCATCTAGCTGACATCTTTCCTGGCAAGGTAACCTTAGTAAAAAGACATCCCTTTAAAGTACATGCTTTTGACAGTGATCCGGGTTGGTTAGGCCCCAAGTATATGAATGATTTTAAGAGCACAAATGATTTTGGACAGAGAAGGCAAATGATTGTTGGTGCTAGAAATAAAGGATCTATACCACGTGAACTTTGTGTCAAATTAGTAAGAGCGAGTCGTACTAACAAACTAAAGATACTAGATGAAGACATCACAAAGACTGAATTTAACTCTATTAGCAGTGATATCACGATTTCTTTTAAGGATTCAGATGAAACACTAAAGATGAAAACCATCATTCTAACTACTGGCTTTGAGCAATCACTTCCTGGAAAGGCCTTGCTAGAGCCTCTTATAGCGGAACACCAATTGCAGTGCTCTATGTGTGGGTACCCTATTGTGGACCAAAACTTAAAATGGAGCGAAAATTTATATGTTGCTGGTGCATTGGCAGAGCTAGAAATCGGGCCTACTGCGAGAAATATCTCTGGTGCTAGGAAGGCTGCAGAAGCGATTGTTTCAAGCTTATAAACAAAAAAACGCTCAATAAGCGTTTTTTTGTTTACTTTTTTTATTATTTTAATAGTAGAGATTCAAATTCTTTTAGCCCTTTTTGACGCTCAATTGGATACTAGAAGCCCCAAGTAGTGATCAGGGTATGTACTTTATTCCCCTTAACAGCCTCTAAACCGATCTGAAGAGCAATTTCCTTGGAAGTGATACCTTTTTGCTGGATCATAAGTTCCTTTGCTATCTTCATTCTTTCATCGATTAAAAATCCCTTCGGCGATACGTACATTTTTTTCTTAAATGCTCTTGCAAATTAATTAGCTGTCATGTTGGCTCTATCTGCAAGTTCTAAAACGGAGAGTGGCTGTGTGAGATGACCTCTGATATAAGAAACCGTTTTTCCCAGAGACTATCTTACTCATTCGTTAGCTCGAACTTCATATTTTATAGAAATCTCAGTTATAAAAATATTGATAAAAGCGGAAGTTTCAATCACTCTAAATCCCCACTAGCATTTTAACTTGTTATTAACTTAATTTTTTATTTATTCACTTAAGCCTTTGTCCAATTTACATCAAGTTCAATTCCTGCTGCTTTAAAAGTAGTAAACACAGGGCATCGCTCATCAGTACTTTTTTGTAATTGATCTATGCGTTCTTGTGTTTCGGATGTGTTAACTTTTGCATCAATTCTCACTTTTTCAAAATATGGTTTTACATCAGGGTTTCCCATTAGTCCCCTTGTATCTAGTACTCCTGTAATTTCAAACTCAATTCCTTGTAAATCAAACTCAATTTCTTTCGCTACAAAGTTAGCAATTACATTTTCACAACCTGCTAATGCTGACAGTAATGCTGAAAGCGGATCCGCACCTGTATCCTTGCCCCCCATTGCTGCAGGCTCATCAATTGTGATTGTATGCTTCCCTGCTTTTATAATTGATTGCATTCCTTTTGTTTGAGCTTTAACATTAATCTTTGTTTTTGCCATTTAAATTACCTCCCTTATATTGTTTACCGCTACTATAAGTATAAGGATTTAAATGTTACTTCTCTGTAAGCTATCTTACAAAACCAACTACATCATTTTTTTAAAATATTATCTGTTTGTTCTCTACTTGGATCTAATAACAGATACTAATCTCCTTTAAGTAAGTTCTCCATCAGATTCATACTCTTCTATCAACAATCCTCATATCTCTGTTTGTACTCAAATTTATATATCTAGATTTTGGTTATTATTTAATTTATTATTTGGGTTACTTGGAATAATTGTCTCGGGATAATTCTTTTTTGCAATAGATATCCCTGTGTATCCATAAAAAATATTAACTAGTGGCACTATGAATGCAAAGAATATATAGGGAATGAAGTCATACGGACTTATTCCACCCAATACAGTTGATACAAATATAGCGACAATTCCCCATGGCACAATACTTACCCCAACCGTTCCACATGCCTCAATCGTACGTGATAAATTCTTTGTATCTAATCCTCGCTCTTTGTAAGCTTTTTGAAATCCTTTTCCCGATAAAATAATTGGTAATGCTTGTGATCCACTAGCAAAAGCAATTCCTAACGTCGTTAACGCAGTAGTTAAAACAAGGGAACCTGTAGAACGAGCTTTATTAATTAAACCTTGAATAATTTTTCTAAATACCCCTGTTCCTTCAAGGATTCCGCCTAGTATAGTAGCAATCATAATTAATGCAACTGTAAAGAACATAGAGTTAATACCACCACGGTTTATTAATTTATCTAGAGACTCACTTCCAGATTCACCTGAATACCCTGAGTTCATAGCTAAGATAATTTCAGAAATAGAACTACCTTGGAAAATAAGTGCAAACAGTCCACCTGTTAAGCTAAGTAATAGTAATGAAGGAATGACCGGGTAACGCTTTACCATAATGAAAATAGTAATGAGAGGTAATAGCAATAAAATCAAATTGATATTGAAATTCGCTTGGAGTGTACTCATTAATTCAGCAATACCGGCTTGATTAACTGTATCAGGTGTAAATTTCAGCCCCACAAACCAATAAAGAACGAGTGCAATCAAAAACGCTGGAATTGTGTCCCACATCATATGACGAATATGACTAAATAAATCAGTGTCAGTCATGGCAGGTGTCATAATTGTTGTATCGGATAATGGGGATAATTTATCCCCTAAGAATGCTCCAGAAATAATAGCACCTGCAATAAGCTCGGGAGGAAATCCCATGCTCTGCCCAATCGCCATAAGAGCAACACCTATCGTTGCAATCGATGTTAATGAACTTCCAATAACAATCGCCATGATTCCAGTGGTAATAGCAACTGTAGGTATAAAGATGCTTGGACTTAATGTTGCAAGTCCATAGTAGATTAACGTAGGGATCGTACCACTTAACATCCAACTTCCTATAATCGTACCAATTAGGAACATAATAATGACGATACTAATTGAATCTTTTGCTCCATTAATCATAAACTGTTCAAGTGATTTCCACTTAAAGCCTAAGAACATTCCAGTTACAGCTGTAGCAATAATCGTAAAAATTAATGGCATAAAATAAGTTCTCCAAAAAAGTAAATCAAAAATAGCTGCAACTATTAAGACAAGAAGAGGTAAAAAAGCTAGAAGTAAACTTGGTTCTCTTACATTTTTATCCAAACGATTTCCCCCTTTAACTTTTTATCCCTTTAACAGAATAAAGAGATTGATAGATACTACAATCTATCTATATATATTAACTATTACTAACAAAAAACCCTTCTATTTTCAGAATTATCTAAATAAAAATATTACTCTTATTTAAAATATTATCTTAAAAAAAAAAAAATAGGAACTTTATCTATAACTACTAAAAAATATAATTTTTGTACAGTTCGAACTAAGATTTTCAAAAAAAAAAGACCATTTTTCAAAAATGGCCTCTTTGTATTTACGATTTTTTGAAAGCTATAAATTAGAAAATCCTATTATTGATAACGAACTGGAACATCTATTAATACAATGTTATTCGAGTGTAATTCTTGTAGAATTGTTTCCTTTAACATTCCTGTATTTTCAACTCGATAACCCTTTATTCCAAAGCTTTCAGCAAGCTTTAAAAAGTCTGGATTTGAGAAATAAACACCTTCATCGGTCGATTGTTCTTCTAGCATCATTTTCTTCTCCAAACCGTACATTCCATCATTTAATACAATTATGATCATCGCTGTATTCAATCGTTTAGCTGTTTCTATCTCTGGCATATTCATTAAAAATCCACCGTCACCCGTTACACAAACAACTGGCTGATCTGGACACGCAAGTTTGGCAGCAATTCCACCCGGTACCGCCACACCCATCGATGCCAATCCGTTTGAAATAAGAACATGGTTTGGATTTTCTGGTTGAAAAACTCTAGCGATTTCCATTTTATTAGCCCCTACATCAGATAATAGAATAGTGTTTGCATCTACTACCTCTTGTAGGGCATTAATTACATTAGACAATAATAACTCTGAATGGTCTCCTACATATGTATCAATATTATGCCCGTCTTTAATTCTTTGTCTTTTTTCAGGTAGATCAGACCATTCCTTTTTATCAAGCTCTTCTTGAATTAATAAGGTTAAATTTTCTTTAATGTTTCCAATTAATTCAAATTTCGTTGGATAAAAGTCATCAACTTCAGCCACGGTAGAATGTACATGAAGGATTGGCTTTTTATCTATATTCCAGTTTTCTGGAAGGTGCTCAATACTATCAAAGCCGATTGTAATAATTAAATCGGATTCTCGTAGCATAGTGACCACATAATCCTTTTCAATAAAACCAAATGTGTAAAAGTTGAGAGGATGTTTGGGATCAAGGACTCCTTTTGCCATAAAGGTATGAGCAGTAGGTGCATTTAATTGTTCAATAAATTGCAATAGTTCTCCTTCTCCACTTTGCCGAACCAACCCATTACCCACTAAAACAAAAGGTTTCTGTGATGCATTGATAAGACTCTTAACAGTATTAACGTCATTTCGATTAGCACAAGTTTTCGGCTCATTTGACTTTGCTATAGGAACTCCATCCAAAATTGACTCCTTGGCAATATTTTCAGGAAGGTCGATGTAAACAGGACCTGGTCTTTCAAGCTCTGCCGTTTTAAAAGCTTTTCTTATAATTTCGGGAATCGTTGCACTGTCCTTTACTTGTACAGACCATTTTGTAATAGGATTAAATAACTCCACTAAATTTATATACTGATGAGAGGTCTTATGCTGCCGATCTAAACCAGCTTGTCCACAAATCGCTACAACTGGACCGTAGTCAAGATACGCAGCACCAATCCCCGTGACTAAATTCGTTGCGCCTGGGCCTAAGGTTGCTGTACATACACCTGGTTTCCTTGTTAACTGACCATAAATATTGGCCATGAAGGCTGCAGATTGCTCATGACGCACAACAATAAATTCAATCGAAGAATCGGTAATAGAGTGAACAAGATCAAGGGTTTCCTTCCCTACTATACCAAATACATACTTTACTTCTTCATTTTCGAGACATTTCACTAATAGATCTGACGCTTTCATACACTTCACCCTTTTCATTTTAATTTACAAATGCGTGGTTTAAATCCACCGTCTTTAGACGGTATACGCTTTTAGCCTTATCTTTAAATGTCCATACTACAATAGAGGTGAAAGTATGGACGGTTATCAAAAAAGTAGTCATGCTGTATTTGATATAAAATACCACGTTATCTGGGTCACAAAATATAGGTATAAGGTTTTGCATGGTCCAATTGCCAAAAGAACACGAGAGCTAATAAGGCAAGGATGCGAAGCCAGAGGGTTCACTTTTCAGCAGGGAAGTGTGGGCAAAGGTCACATCCACCTGTTATTATCGTGTCCGCCAAGCCTTGCGCCAAGTAAGATTATGCAGTACCTAAAAGGACAATCATCCAGGCTTATACAAGATGAATTTCCAGAACTAAAGAAAAGATTCTGGGGACAACATTTGTGGACAAGAGGGTACTTCTGTGCAACAGTTGGCAATGTCACTGAGGAAATTATTAGAAACTATATAGCTAACCAGTTTAGTGAGGGAAAAGATGAAATATTCAAGATTGAAGAATGAGTTTAGTCTAATTTAGTATGCTTTTAGCACAAGGACTTTGAGAAGACTTCAGTCTTGATATACGACTTTAGTCGTTGACATTTATGTCTAAATCCACCTGCTTTAGCAGGTGGTCGTTTAAATTATCTTTATCTTAATAATTAATTTGCATTCATTTAGTGAATAGAATTGTTCACGATAATTCTAGATTTCATTATCTTATATACCACTCTGTTTAATTTCTAAACGCTATGTACTGAATTAAGATCCTAAAAAGTGTTAAATAGACTTTAGACTTTATTTATCTGAAACGAATTTAATTAAGTAATATAGATTACTGAAAATAGAATTTCAGTAATCTATAATAAAAAATACAAATAAAAACTTACGGGTGAATCTCTTGAAAAAATACATTATACCCCTCTTTAGTATTATTATCTTAGTTTGGTATTGGGAGAATATATACGCTTTCTTTACTCAAACCTCTTTATCAGAAATGGCCAACTTTATCCGTTCTATGGGTATACTTGCCCCTGTTTTTAGTATATTGCTTATGGTTTTCCAATCAATTGCTGCACCTATTCCATCATTTCTAAT
The DNA here is from genome assembly GCF_049310945.1 of Bacillus sp. DJP31. Taxonomy (NCBI): domain Bacteria; kingdom Bacillati; phylum Bacillota; class Bacilli; order Caryophanales; family Bacillaceae; genus Bacillus; species Bacillus sp. DJP31. The sequence continues at coordinate 22,594 of NZ_JBMERO010000037.1, forward strand.
AACTGGAGCAAATGGAATGGTTTTTGGATATGTTTGGGGATCGTTATTGTCATGGTTTGGAGCAATGCTTGGAGCATTGGTTTCTTATTATTTGGCTAAAAAGTTTGGGTTCAAGTTCGTAGAGAAGCGTTTTAAGGGAAATAAGTTGAACACGATCTTAAATAAAATAACCGGTCCTTACGGCTTCATGTTTATACTACTCACAAGGTTGATACCACTAATTTCATTTGATCTAATAAGTTTTCTTGCAGGGTTAAGTGGAATTAAGCTAAGAACTTTCTTACTAGCTACAGGGATTGGAATGATACCTGGAACAATTGCATATACAGTTGTAGGACACGACCTTTTAAATTTTCAAGACAATATTAACAGAAATCTAATAATTACAGGTGTAATCACTTTATTCGTACTGATTGGATTTTTTATTAAGAAAAAATATATAAAAGCGAAAAAAAAGGAAAAAAATGAATTTTAAAAAGTTCTTTCTAATAGGAATTCATAGGAACAAACATCATATTATTGTGATGTTTTAACCCTATTCTAATTATTTTGTTTAATCTATTAGGCAAAAGTGCTATATTTGGATACTTAGATTATGTGATAATAACCAACATTTATATTGAACAAAACGAAAAAAAGAACCTAAACATAATTGTTTAGTTCTTTTTTTTTATCTTCCTATTGAAAACCAATATAGACTTCCTTTAAAAATACGCTTAAAAAGATAATAACAAATATCAAAAAAGATCCAACTGTATAGCGAGGAAAATACTACGATCATTGTCCAAACAGCTAATGAATCTGCGTGGATTGGTCCAAGAATTGGAAAGTTAAATATATAAAAAAGAATGAAAATCCCAGTGCTTAATACTAAACTTGATACTATAACAATTAACATTCTTCTTTTTACAATCAATAGACCAATACCAAAAGATAAACCCAATAGGCCTGTAGTAAATGGGAATGTGAAAAACTCGTTCGGTTGAAGGAATACTAGTAATATAGTAGATATACAATATGTAAATACGACTGCGGCCTTTGAAATAGTAGCAGCAAACATGACAGGAAGTGTAGCAAAAGGACTGATAAACAATCCAATAACTGGGATATAGTTGCCTGTCGATTGAAGTATGGCTGATAGTGTAGATAAAATAGCTATATATGGAAGTGCATTTCGAATATCCTCTTTTTTTTGTATTTTCAGGTCATTAAAACAATAGTCATAAAAAGTATGGATTTTTTTCATTTTTTTCTTTTCACTTTCCATAAAGCCCCTGACTTTTCTCTGCCCTTATCTTTTGGTCCTCCTATATATCCTATATCTAACACATATAATTCACTTCCGTTCTTACTAAATTTGGTTTCAATAGGACGAATCACACCCCTATCAGAATGTTCACCTAATGGATTAATTAAAAACGGCCTGATTTGACCGGTTGTTAAATTTACTCTTACTACTTTAAATCCATGATTCTCTTCAGGGTCTTCGAATCCCATATCACCGGTTTGTGCAATAAATACTTCTCCTACATGACCAAAGCTCGGATTCGTTGAAAAATCAAATTTATTTGATGAACTATGAGTTTCTAAACGTGTGATCGGTGTACTTGCTAATTTAGGATGTTCAGCAATTAGAAAAGAGGGATTAGGTTGATTTTCAACATGAAAGTGTGGCAATGTAACAGGTAGACCACTAAAGAAATCTGGCCAACCGTGCCATTTCTCCTTGTTTGCAAGGTCAATTTCCCATAGGTTCTCCCAATCATGCGATACTTGTCTACTTCCACGAGGATCCGCTCCATTATCGGTAACATAAAGCTTGTTATTAATTGGAGAGAACTGTATACCAAATGGGTTTCGAAATCCATCAGCAATAAGTTCAAGTTGACTACCATCCTTTTTACAGCGATAAAGCACTCCATTAGCTAATAACTGTCCCTTTATTACTTCATTATTCTTTGCAACTTCTCCAAATGGTTTAAAGGATCCGGTGACAGCTATCTTTTCCTCATCTGAAAGTGGATTTGCTGAAATGAATTTTTTACCAGTTAATTTAATGTCCCGCGCTGGTGTATCATGAAAGTGTGGATGAAGTTTTAGCCATGATTGATTATCTACTCCTACAACAGCGGAGTTCGTTGCCGTTCCAACACCAAAGTAGAGCTTCCCTTCAGGTCCTAACACGATATCTCCCGTAAAATGGTCACCACATGTTCGTAAACCGCTTATGATTTCCTCTTTAACACCACTGTTTAGGTTAACTTTCATTATACTTCCACAACTATCTTTTTCATTTCCACCTCTGTTTCCTATTGCAACATAAAAAACACCGCTATCATAAGTCATTCCAGTTAAAGGCCCTGGAAATCCACTTGCAATTTCTACTAACTCTCCATTCTTTCCTAACCTAAGAATTCTCCCTTCTCCAGGTGGTCTCCCATATACAAATCCGGATTCTGCTATAAAGACTTGACCTTCTTCACCAAAGCAAATAGATGTTGGAAAAGATAATTTACCCCTTATTTTTTCAAGTGTGTAACCTTCTTCTATTAAATTATTACTAGATTCTTTGTCGTTCTCCTTAATCTTTTCAAATAGATTCTTTATTTGAAGAAGAATATTTACTTGTTCACTTTGAAGAGTTATTAATCTTAATAATTCTTCAGTATCATAAGGTAAAAAGTATTCATCAAGACTCAAATAATCTTGTAGCAATTGATATTCACGTTCATATAATTCTTTAATGCAATCCACTTGACTGTCATATTGTTCAAAATATGAAGTATCTACTACCATGAGTTGCTCGACATCACTAATAACATTTATTCTACCTAGAATTTCAAGCTCTAAGTCTTGCAGAGCGATTACTTCCTTTACCAGCTTATTTAATTGTGGATTTGTTACTTTTTCAATTAATAATACATA
>NZ_JBMERO010000038.1:0-23768 GCF_049310945.1 Bacillus sp. DJP31
AATGAAATTGGAGAGAGAAGAAGGTAGGGAAGAAGGCATAGAAAAAGGCATAGAAGAAGGTCAAAGGAAAGTCGCAAAGAGCATGCTGGATGGAGGATTTACTATTGAAATGATTGCGAATTTGACGAATCTATCAGAAGATGAGATTCGGAAGTTGTAATTCCGTGGCGCCAGGAAGCACGGGGGGAAGCACGGGGACGGTTCGCATGCTTCCTTGAAGAGGATTGACTCCCCGTGCCTGTCACCACCCGATTAAGAATTATCGTAAAAGATTTGCTAATTTAAAACCAGATAGTGCATGGAATGAACATGATGATATAGAATTTCTTTCGAGAATAGGTGGTTGGGCTAAGGACCGAGCAACAAAAAAAGAAGGAATAACGGTAGCGGGATTATTAATGTTTGGAGAGGAACAGTCTATATCGGAGTATTTTCCTCATTATTTTTTAGATTATAGAGAAACACTATCTGATATACCAGAACAGCGTTGGTCAAACAGAATTACATCACAAGATGGAACTTGGTCAGGAAATTTATATGATTTTTACTTTAAAGTTATAGGTAAAATTACTTCAGACATTGATGTACCATTTCAATTGGTAGGAACTGAGTTTATACGACAAACAGAGAGCCGGGTGCATAAAGCTCTTAGAGAAGCGGTTTTAAATACATTAATACATGCTAATTACTTTGGTGAAGTAGGAATTGTAATCGAAAAGAAAAAAAGTTATTTTCGATTTTCGAACCCTGGGATACTGAGAATGCCATATGAGAAAGCAATAGAAGGTGGAATTAGTGATCCACGTAACCCATTTATCTTTAAAATCTTTGCCCAAATTGGCTTAGGTGAACGTTCTGGATACGGATTAGAGAGCATTCACACCACATGGAAACAACAGCATTGGAAAAAACCGGCTTTATTGGAAGAGTTCCAACCAGAAAGAACTTCGCTAACCTTGTTGCCCACGTCTTTATTACCAGAGGATATTGTTTTTTTGATTAGAGAAACACTTAAAGATCGTTTTCATCTACTTACACCAATAGAGCTTTTAGTACTTGTAACTGCGTATCAAGAAAAAAGCGTAACAAATGTACGTTTGCAAGCACTAATAAATAAGCATTCGCTAGAAATAAAAAAATCACTATTAAACTTAGTTGAAGAAGGGCTGATATTACCAAGAGGGGACAGAGGGACAGGCACCTTGTCCCATTTAGCTCCTATCTAGTAGGCTATGTGACTGCCATTACCCGCCCTAATCTACTAGGAAAAATACGCTATACCACAGTATTGGATCATCGATTCAGTTCATCAAACACTTGAACAGTATTTTGAATGGGGAACAGTATAAACTTCTTGATGGCAAACTGGATAAAGAACCTGTAGAGTCTATGCTCCTTCCTTGCGAATTAAGATACTAACAATTCTATAAGGTTTTTGTTTTTTTCAGTAGTGAAAGATTCTGTGGAGAGCACAATTTTTAACCTTTTTTCACCCTGTACTTTTAAATGGCCATCATCATGTTAGAACCAAGCTAAAGTCACTGGTGATTTCCCTCTACTGGAGAACCACACGGACAGGTCCCTTGTCCCAAAAATTATCATCCAAAGGCTGTTGAACAGGAGGAAGTTTGATGTAAAAAGAACAGCAAGAATATAAGAATTTCCTTGAACAACAGCTTCAGTGGTGTGAGGAACAAGATCGTATTCTAGAAGAGATTGATATAAAACTTCATGAATTGAAGAGAATAGCCGAATATGTTGTCGAACATGAGCTTACTTCGGTTGAGGTTGTTAAATTGAATTGTCAGTTGAATGAATTGAAAAATGAAGTTCATACTTTGGAAAATCAGTTGTATTCCATTGTCCATTAAAAAGAAAGGTGGTGTTTTTGTGGATATACCATTAATGTCAATGGCATTAAGCCAAGGAAAAGTCCAGCAACAGGCTTCGTTGTCAGTCATGAAAATGGCAATGGGAAATTCGGAAGAACAAGGCGAAGCTCTCCAAAAGTTAATGGGTACTATCGATGCAAATGCAATCCAACACGCAGCCCAGCCGCATTTGGGTGGAAACTTTGATTTGAAGGTGTAGAAGAAATACTGAGGAGTAGTCTAGTCGTGGTTGCTCTTTTTTCTTTGGGAAAAAAGGGGAAAGTAGATTTTGCCCCGAAAGTCCACCTGTTTACTAAAACCTTTGCACATAGAAACTTGAGTAGTAAAATACACAACCAGTCATAACTAAATATTCAGATATATAGTATATTCATAGAATGTACGTTTGATCTATGAACACTAGATGTTCAAGAAACAAGCGACCTAGGCTTCTACTTCGATCTTCGGAGTAGAGGCTATTTTTATTTTAGGAGGAGAAATTCATGAATCAGTATGCAATCAAGTCTATCAAACAATTGGAACTGCTTGAAGGAGAAGTGAAAATGAAGAAAAAACCTGCGAAACGAGTGAATATCGTTAGCTTAAAGATAGTGAAGGAGCATCATCTGGATTATAGATGATGGTTCTTGTTGTACGATGCTGTTTCCAAATGGCTATTGATTGGGGAGAATATGAAAATCTCGGGGTGCCAGGTACCATCCCAATATTTTCAGAAAACTATTTCTATTTTCACTTGGATCCATACTCATTCTTGGAAACAAGTCGTGAGTTATAACCTCTTGTATAATTTACCGGTGTTTGTGGTGATCTCATTCTAGCTCAATAAAAAATAAGTTATAATTAAGTGGAAATAAGAAAGGAATGCTAAAATGTCTGATCTGTCAGAGTTTTTAAAGAAAAAGAAAGCTGAGTATGCCCAAGAGAAGGTTGATTGGAGTAGGGTTGGTGATAAGTGGATTCATCAATTAAAGGGGTTTATGGAACAGATAGATCCTGGCTTGAGAAGCCAGAAAAAGAAGGCTTAATTGCTCTTACGGAAAAGGAGATTCATATTGAAAGTTATATGGCTCCGGCGATTGAGGTTTCTATCGGTTCTGAAACCATAAAGATTGATTGTACCAATTGGTCGTCTTATTATTGGTGCTAGTAGGCGAGTAGATATAAGCTCATTTCTTGGTAAGTTTATAGTCTTGTACCATTCCGAAAAGGGTTGGATTTATCGAGAGGAAAATAAACACTCAAGTTATGGAAGCTTTACGGAAAAAGATTTTACTGAGATAATAAAGGAGCTTTTATGAGGTATGTAGAGTTAGATAAAATTATGGAATAGTAATAAATTACAATGGAATGCGAGATTGTCATGAAAAGACTTATCAACAAGAATCCTGAAATTCTTCCTCTAAAAAGCCTTCTGGCCACAAAAAAATAAGAGAAACCAACAAAATTTTAGATCTATCCATAAATGAATTGAATGATTTAACCATTGTTTCGTTGATCTCAATCTTTGAGCAGACCTTGCTTGAATATCTTCAGCAATTAATACTACATCAAATGAATCCTAAGGATGAAATAACTAAGAGGGTGACTGATTATACCCTACAGTTAGCTGAACGTGGTTGTTTTTATGACATTATTGACTTGTTTAAGTCTTCAGTCGCAACTCAATTGATTGGAATGGTGAAACAAGTCTACAAATACCGAAATTGGGTAGCTCACGGAAAACACATTGACAAGAATCCTCCTGAAATAGACCCCCATCTCAGCATATGACCGTTTATCAGACTTTTTGAATAAAGTCCCCCAATAATAGTTAACTCCAAAGCCCATTTGCTACCATTATACCCGGATTAATATTCATACTCAGAATTCTTTGAACACTGAACACCCGAGAATAATTTAACAAAAGGAGATAAAATGAACAAAGACCAACAAGAACTAAAAAAATTCCTAGAGCAAGAGCTTGTAAGTAGTCGGGAACAATCCCGAATCTTAGAAGAAATAAGTGAGACCCTTCATAAAATGAAAACAATTGCTGAATTTGCAAGCCAGCCTGATCTTTCCGAAAGTGAAAGAGAGAACTTACATGACGAATTAGTAGATTTGAAATCTGTGATACACTCCTTAGAGAAGAAGTTGCAATCTGTTTTTCATTAGATCTTTATCTTTTTTATACCACGAATTTTCCCATTACCTCTTAATATCCTAAAAAGTTTGTCGATATAAAGACTAACGATACTTATTTGAGGGAGAAAAAAATATGTCAATTGAGCGCATTTCTTCAAATACACCAACGACTTTTAAAACAGAGTTAAAGATGGATCCTGCAAAAATGGATTCAGCAATAGTTTTAGATTCTAATCTGTCTAAGACTGCCGATATTGAGCTGAAAGTAAAAGAACAAGAACCAAGTAAAGAAAAGCTAGAGAAAGTCATTAAAGGGATGAACGAATTTCTTCCTTCGAATACCTCTCTTAAGTTTGAAATGCACGAAGAATTGAAGGAATACTATGTGAAAATTGTCGATAGCAGAACGAATGAGATTGTTAGAGAAATTCCTTCTAAGAAACTATTAGATATGTATGCTGAAATGACCAAATTCGTTGGATTACTTGTGGACAAAAAAATATAAAGCTGGTGGTGATTGAATGAGAATCAGTGGACTCGCGAGTGGGATGGATACAGATTCACTTGTAAAGGATTTAATGAAAGCTGAGCGTATTCCTTTAGACAAGCTAAAGCAGCAAAAGCAAAAACTAGAATGGCAACGTGACGGATATCGGGAAATGAACTCTTTGTTACTTTCTCTTCGTAATGAAGCTTTTAATATGAAGCTTGCATCTAAATATAGAGTACGTACCGTTTCATCTTCGGCTGAATCAAAGATTGCAGCGACCGCAACGAGCTCGGCAAGTGCGTCGTCTTATTCTATCTCAGAGGTTAAGCAGCTTGCTTCTGCGTCAACTAAAGTTAATACAGGATCTATCTCAACAGATCCGACAAGTAAGATAGATGTTACTAAAGATTTATTCAGTGAACAAGCTAAGCTTAAAAGTACTTCTTTTGGTTGGAAATCTGGCAGTGTTGAAAGTAAAACGATTGTAGCAGATACTGATCGTCCTGACTTTAACTTAGGTCTTGATGCTGCAGCAGGTACAACCATTGGAAATAGTAGTGATATGGTTGTAAAGGTAGATGGGAAAGCCTTCAAGGTGGTAGCGACAGCCCCAACTAGTAACGACCAGGTTCAAATGAATACAGAAGGAACCCTTCTTTTCAAAGACCCGATTAAAAAGGGCAGTTCCATAAAGGTTGAGTATGTTGCCAATCAAAAGGTAGATACCATAACTAAGAGTAGTCCTTTCAAGGAAATTCAACTAACAAAGGGATCTATTAGTCAGACAGCTCCATTAACTATTAAAATTGGAACCAATGATTACACCACATCTGGAACAGAAATTAAGGATAGTTCCAATAATGTGGTTGGAAGTATTGATTATACAGCAGGGAAATTAACATTTACTTCTGAAATAGCCATTCCTACTGGACAAGATAAACTAGATGTAACTGTCAAGTATGCTCAAAACTATTTCTCATTTGATCTGTCTACACATACTTCAAATGGACAAGTCAATGAGAAGTTTCTAGTACAAGGTTCAGAGTCTTTATCTAGTGTTATCGGAAAAATTAACAATTCAGATGCTGGTGTAACAGCTTTTTATGATTCTTTTACTGACAAAATGACACTGACTCGTAAAGAAACAGGTAATTTCCAGGGTGCTGATGGAACGACTAACTCAGCAACAAATGATCCAGCTAATCATGAAATTAAAACATCGACAGGCTTTCTTGATGATGTGCTTCAATTTGGTAGTGCAGTTGAGACAGGTGGAAACAATGCGGTTTTCACAATCAATGGTCTACAGACTGAACGATCATCTAACAATTTTGAAATGTCAGGTGTAACTTTTGTATTAAAAGATAAATTAGCTTTGACAGATGCTCCCATCTCCATAAATATTGGAAATGATACAAATGGTGTATTTGACAATATTAAAAAGTTTGTCGAGAAGTACAATGAGGTCATCGGGAAGATACAGGGGAAAACTTCAGAAACATATTATCGTGACTTTCTACCTTTAACTGATGAACAAAGAGAAGAATTATCTGACAAACAACAAGAACAATGGGAAGAAAAGTCTAAAAGTGGACTATTGAGAAGAGATTCGCTTTTAAGTAGCACTCTTTCAAAATTGCGCAGTGATTTCTACTCACCACTATCAAATACGTCCGTCGATTCTAAATATAACCAACTGACTAGTATTGGTATCACCACCTCGCCCAACTACCTAGAGGGTGGTAAGCTTTACATTGATGAAGCAAAACTTAAAAAGGCAATTGAAGAGAGTCCGGATTCTATTGAGAAGTTGTTTACAAGCACAGGACTAACAGATAGTGAAAACGGGATCGCACAGAGATTATATAATAGTATTGATAGATCTATGAAAAAAATTACTGAGCGTGCAGGGTCATCATTATCTTCAATTAGTAACTTTACTATTGGAAATAATTTAAGGAATATTGATAGTCAGATTAATCGTTTTGAGGACCGACTTGTTCGAGTTGAAGACAGATACTGGCGTCAATTTGGAGCAATGGAATCAGCAATTTCACGTTCTAATCAACAATCTGCTTACTTGATGAACGCATTCGGCAGTGGCATGTAATAAAAATTGTAAGGAGTGTTTATTTTGGCCATTAAGAATCCCTATCAATCCTACCAACAGAATTCTGTGACAACTGCTTCTCCAGGTGAGCTAACATTAATGCTTTATAATGGTTGCTTGAAGTTTATTCATATGGCGAAGAAGGCTATTGAGGACAAGAATGTAGAAGAAAAGAATATAAATCTACTGAAGGCTCAAAAAATCATTCAAGAGTTAATGGTTACTCTTAATATGGATTCCGGCATCTCAAAACAACTTTTACCGATGTATGATTATATCAATCGCCGTCTTATGGATGCGAATATCAAGAATGATACAGCAATTTTGTTAGAAGTAGAAGGTTTTGTTACGGAGTTCCGTGATACGTGGAAGCAAGTGATTCAGATCAATCGTCAAAAGCAGCATACGAATGCTGGTCAGGCTTAATGAGTGTAGTACGTCGAATCTATGATGTAACCTCTACATTGTTCGAATTACTACAAGACGAGAAATTCGAGCAAGACCAACGTGATGAACTCATTACTTTGGTTGAGCAACTATTAAGTGAACGTCAATTACTTCTGGATGATCTAAAAGGTCCTTTCTCTGAAGAGGAAATGGAACTAGGTCAAAGGATAGTTGAGTTCAATAAAGTCATTGACGAAAAATTACCACATTTTAAACAAGCGATCCAAGCGGATATGAATAAGGTTAAGAAACAAAAAACATCGAACGAAAAATACACAAATCCTTATAAGAATGTATCCTTAGACGGAATGTTTTTCGACAAAAAAAAATAGAGCTTACCCATGCCCTGTAGGAAATATCTACAGGGCTTCTCATTTCATTTTTATTATTCATAATGTTTGTCGAAAACCCGCAAATTACCTCGATAAAATACCTTTGACTTCATAATTATCATTCGGTATATTCGAAATGTGGGCATCTTCCACATAGTATATGAGTTGAAGGGAATGTTGTATCAATGCAAGGTAAAGTTAAATGGTTTAACGCAGAAAAAGGTTTTGGATTTATTGAACGCGAAGACGGAGACGATGTATTTGTACATTTTTCAGCTATCCAATCTGAAGGCTTCAAGTCTTTAGAAGAAGGTCAGTCTGTAGAATTTGATATCGTTGATGGAAACCGTGGACCTCAAGCGGCTAACGTAACGAAACTTTAATTTACTAGATTACTAATTTACTAACGTGGAAAACGATTGTTGTTTTTTCATCGCTTCTTATATATGTAAGACGATTAAAGCAACAGAGTTAACTCACCTCTTTATTGGGGTGGGTTTTTCTTTTGGCCAAAGGTCGCTTAAAGTATGAGCAATAATGAATTTATCCATATATCAGGAGTTTATTCATGGAAAATTGCAGCGTTATCAAGGGGGATGAATTAAGTGGACTAAATCAAGTCGTTTCAATTTCTCTTACAATACGGACGATGGATACAGCTCAAAATAGTAACCAGCAAATGCTTCAAATGTTGCTACAGGCTGCACCACACCCTACAACTGGGGATCGTATGGATCTAAAACTATAAGTCCTTTTTAGAGGATGTTCAAAAAGTCCGGCAAAAATAGCTTCGAATTTCTTCGTCAGCTCGTCTTTTCCGCTCCTCACGTATACAAAACATACGCGCAGGAAGCTCAAGACTTCGCTTCCTTGAACTTCTTTGCTCTTTTTGTCCTCCTTTTTGAACAGGCTCTTTTAGAATTTAATTTGATTTACCTCATTTAAATTTTAAGTAGAAAGTGTGTGTTTACAACTTTTTCAAGGGGATTTATTTCAATTTTTTATCATTTCTAAATCAAATTCTGATCTATTTGGTATAATAGGTAGTAGAAAGTGAGGTGAAAATGATGGAAGAATTGTTAAAAGAGTTTATGGTGCAGATGAAAGAAGAGTTTGCAGATTTTAAAACGGAACTTGGCGAGATGCGAAAAGATATTGCAGACATTAAGACAGAGCAAGGTGAGATGCGAAAAGATATTGCAGACATTAAGACAGAGCAAGGTGAGATGCGAAAAAATATTGCAGACATTAAGACAGAGCAAGGTGAGATGCGAAAAAATATTGCAGACATTAGGACAGAGCAAGGTAAGATGCGAAAAGATATTGCAGACATTAAGACAGAGCAAGGTGAGATGCGAAAAGATATTGCAGACATTAAGACAGAGCAAGGTGAGATGCGAAAAGATATTGCGGACATTAAGACAGAGCAAGGTGAGATGCGAAAAGATATTGCAGACATTAGGACAGAGCAAGGTGAGATGCGAAAAGATATTGCAGACATTAAGACAGAGCAAGGTGAGATGCGAAAAGATATTGCAGACATTAAGACAGAGCAAGGTGAGATGCGAGTAGATATTTTGCAAATTAAGACAGCATTTAGTGAGTTAAGCAATGAAGTATCAACTAATCATGCACGTTTATTGGAATCCCAAAGTGAAATCCGAACAGAGATGAGAAGTAGTTTCGATTTTCTTCACGATGAAATAAAACAGCATCGTTCAATCATTGATTTTCTAAAAGAAGAACATGATAAATATGAGTAGACAGGTTTAGGCTATTTTTAAAAATCACGGCATCATGAGATTTCCCCTCACACAAAACCCACAAATTGCCACAAGTCAGAATTCTCTTGTCATGAACCCTGAAAACCCCACATAAACTAAGTTCACCGAAAATTCTTAATTATTTATAGGTTTGAGAAGGAGATTGCTTGGGTAATGTAGAAATATGTAACACAGCTTGTACTTAAGGAGGAGTTCATGTATGAATTTTAACATTCGTGGTGAGAACATTGAGGTAACTCCAGCAATACAGAAATTTGTTGAACAAAAGATTGGGAAGATCGATCGATACTTCGACGAGGGTCTTGATGCTAACGTAAATGTGAACTTAAAGGTTTACAATAACAAGCAAAAAATTGAAGTTACGATTCCAATGTCTCAAATTACATTACGAGCAGAGGAAGGGCATGATGATTTATATGCAGCCATCGATTTAGTCGTCGATAAGTTGGAGCGACAAATCCGTAAGCACAAAACAAAGATTAACCGCAAGCTTCGCGATCAAGGTTCACCGAAGTTCATGTTTACAAATGGTGTTGAGCCTAATAGGCCTGAATATATTGACGAAGACGAAGAGGAACTTGAAGTTGTTAGACAAAAACGCTTTGATTTAAAGCCTATGGACAGTGAAGAAGCCATTCTTCAAATGAATATGCTTGGACATAACTTCTTTGTTTATACCAATTCTTCTAGCAATAGTACGAATGTGGTTTATAAGCGAAGAGATGGAAAGTACGGGATTATAGAGCCGAGTTAACTGGTACTTCTAATCGTGCGCAGTCACTATGTGGCTGCGTATTTGTTTTGTTCACTGTAAAATTAGGCACACAATCTTAATATAGCCGTGTCCTGTTTATATTGGCATCAAATGCAACTTAATGTTACTATTAAGATGGATTATTTATACTATAGTCGATAAGTTTGATTTTTTTGACTACAGTCAATTTTACATTGTCAAAATTATTATAATAATTTTTTTAATAAAAGAATGTAAAAAAGAGGAGCGTTTTGTGATGCTTGGAATGTTAAAAAGGGTGTTTGATGGAAATCAGCGTCAACTGAATAAATACCAAAAAATCGTTGAACAAGTAGAAGCACTAGGCCCTGATTTTGAAAAAGCATCTGACGAAGAGCTACGTTCAAAAACGGCTGAGTTCAAAAGTAGAGTGGAAAAAGGTGAAACAATCGATTCGATTTTGCCTGAGGCTTTTGCTGTCGTTCGCGAAGCGGCTACTCGTGTTTTGAAGCAACGTCCATTCCCAGTGCAAATCATGGGGGCCGTGGCTCTTCATGAAGGTAACATTGCCGAGATGAAAACGGGTGAAGGTAAAACGTTAACCTCTACCATGCCGGTTTATTTGAATGCTGTTTCTGGAAAAGGTGTTCATATTGTTACGGTGAACGAATACTTAGCAAGTCGTGATGCGACTGAAATGGGTAAGATTTACGAGTTTCTTGGTTTAACGGTCGGTCTGAACTTAAATGGATTGAGCCGCGAAGAGAAGATCGAAGCGTATGCAAAGGATATTACATATAGCACGAACAATGAATTAGGTTTTGATTACTTGCGTGATAATATGGTTCTTTACAAAGAGCAAATGGTGCAACGTCCTCTTAACTATGCGGTCATTGATGAGGTCGATTCCATTCTTGTTGATGAAGCTCGTACACCCTTGATTATTTCGGGTTCAGCACGTAAATCGGCTTCATCCTATGTCCAAGCGAACGGGTTTGTTCGTGGGTTAACAGTAGATGAGGACTATACGTATGATGAGAAAACGAAGGCTGTACAGCTGACAGAAGAAGGGATTACAAAGGCAGAGAAGGCTTTTGGTCTTGAAAACTTATTTGACCTACCGAATGTCAATGTTATACATCATATCAACCAAGCGTTAAAAGCGCATGCTAGTATGCATCGTGATATGGATTACGTTGTGCAGGACGAAGAAGTGGTGATTGTTGATTCGTTCACTGGTCGTTTAATGAAAGGTCGTCGTTATAGTGATGGGCTTCATCAAGCAATTGAGGCCAAGGAAGGTCTTGAGATCCAAAATGAGAGCATGACACTTGCGACCATTACATTCCAGAACTATTTCCGTATGTATGAAAAGCTTTCAGGTATGACCGGTACAGCAAAAACCGAGGAAGAGGAATTCCGAAATATTTATAATATGAATGTTGTGGCGATTCCGACTAACGTAGATGTTGGGCGTGAGGATCGACCTGATTTAATTTTTAAGTCGATTGATGGAAAATTCCTTGCAGTTGTGGAGCAAATAGCTGAGTTTCATGCTAAGGGGCAACCTGTCTTAGTAGGTACAGTTGCGGTTGAAACGTCTGAACTCATTGCTAAGTATCTTTCTAAAAAAGGAATTAAGCATAACGTGTTAAATGCGAAGAACCATGAACGTGAAGCTGAGATTATTGCTGGAGCGGGTCAGCCGTTTGCTGTAACGATTGCTACAAACATGGCCGGTCGTGGTACGGATATTAAGCTAGGCGAAGGTGTGAAGGATCTAGGTGGTTTAGCGGTTGTAGGTACGGAGCGACATGAGAGTCGTCGTATTGATAACCAGCTACGTGGTCGTTCTGGTCGTCAAGGAGATCCTGGTGTGACACAGTTTTATCTTTCAATGGAAGATGAGCTTATGCGCCGTTTCGGTTCTGATAACATGAGAGCGATGATGGATCGATTGGGTATGGATGATTCTCAACCTATCGAGAGTAAAATTGTCTCCCGTGCTGTTGAATCCGCTCAAAAGCGTGTAGAAGGTAATAACTTTGATGCACGTAAGCAGCTCTTGCAATATGATGATGTTCTTCGTCAGCAGCGTGAAGTGATTTACAATCAACGTTTTGATGTGCTAGCTTCTGAAAATTTGCGTGAAGTGGTAGAAGCGATGATTAAGTCGACACTTGAACGGAATGTAGAGGCACATTGTCCAAGAAATGAAGAGCCAGAAGAGTGGAATTTAAAAGCTATTTTGGACTTTGTTGAAGCGAATCTTTTACATGAGGGAGATATCACGGAAGCCGATTTGAGTGGCAAAGAAGCTGATGAGATTTCTGAACTTATTTATAAAAAGATACTTTCTCGTTATGATGAAAAAGAAGCTCAGTTAGAGACAGAGCAAATGCGTGAGTTTGAAAAGGTTATCGTACTTCGTGCAGTGGACAGCAAGTGGATGGATCATATTGATGCTATGGATCAATTGCGTCAAGGGATACATTTACGCGCATATGCTCAAATTGATCCACTTCGTGAGTACCAATTTGAAGGCTTTGCGATGTTTGAGAACATGATTACGACAATTGAAGAAGAGGTTGCTCGCTTGATCATGAAAGCTCAAATCCGTAATAACTTGGAGCGTCAAGAAGTAGCGAAAGGACAAGCGGTCATCCCGAATGAAGAAGGGGAAAAGCCGAAGAAAAAGCCGGTTGTGAAAAGTTTGGACATCGGTCGTAATGATTCATGTATTTGTGGTAGTGGGAAAAAATATAAGCAATGCTGTGGTCAACAACATAAAATGTGATGAAAGGAAGCTTATGTCTTTTAGACATAGGCTTTTTATAAAGTATAGTGAACCTAACTAGATAGATACATGAGGTGAAGGGCATGGAATTAGTAGAAATTAGACATGAACTAGAGAAGATGGTTAAACGATTAGCTGACTTTAGGGGGTCTCTTTGACTTAGTAGAAAAGGAAGCCCGCATTCGAGATTTAGATGAACAGATGGCAGAACCGAACTTTTGGAATGATCAACAGGCCGCCCAAACGGTGATCAACGAGGCGAATGCGTACAAGGATGTTGTGAATCAATACAATGAATTAAGTCATTTGTATGAAAACATTGAAGTGACCTATGAGCTTTTGAAAGAAGAAAATGATGTTGAGTTGAAAAAGGAACTGGATGCGGAAGTGAAAGCTGTAACGAACAAGTTTAATGATTTTGAGTTGCAGCTGTTATTAAGTGAGCCTTATGATAAAAACAATGCCATTTTGGAGCTACACCCTGGAGCCGGTGGAACCGAGTCTCAGGATTGGGGTTCTATGCTGCTAAGGATGTACACGCGTTGGGCGGAGCGAAAAGGATTTAAAGTGGAGACGTTGGATTACCTTCCAGGCGACGAAGCGGGAATTAAGAGTGTCACGCTGATGATTAAGGGACACAATGCCTATGGATATTTAAAGGCTGAAAAAGGGGTTCATCGGTTAGTCCGGATTTCACCTTTTGATTCGTCAGGTCGCCGTCATACATCCTTCGTTTCGTGTGATGTGCTGCCAGAGCTAGATGATGAGATTGAAATTGATATTCGTACAGAAGATTTGAGAATTGATACGTATCGTGCGAGTGGTGCAGGAGGGCAGCATATTAATACAACAGATTCTGCCATCCGGATTACTCACATACCAACGAATACAATCGTTACGTGTCAAACCCAGCGTTCTCAAATTAAAAATCGTGAACAGGCCATGAAGATGTTGAAAGCGAAGCTCTATCAAAGAAAGATTGATGAGCAGCAAGCACAAGTTGACGAGATCCGCGGCGAGCAAAAGGAAATCGGTTGGGGTAGCCAAATTCGTTCTTATGTATTCCATCCCTACTCCCTTGTTAAGGATCACCGAACAAGTCACGAAATAGGAAATACACAAAGTGTAATGGACGGAGATCTTGATCCGTTTATAGATGCGTTTTTGAGGTCTAAACTTTGAGACTTAATGGATGTTTCGGATGACGGCTGCTTTTATAGTAGCTGTTTTTTTTTTGTTTATAGGGTGGTCATTCGCTATGGTGGAGTCTTCCAGCTACGTCGTGAAAATGGATAACTTATACCTCTGCTTTAAAAATTTCCATACTCATTATTTCTAACTTTTACCTTGAAAATTGTATGAACCACCCCATCCTTAAACCAAACTAAGCAAAAGCCGTAATTTTAGCCCTTTAACACGTCAACCTACTACTATTCACAAACCATTTTTACCATGATATACTCACTCACGGCAAGAAAATACATAGTCACAAGTTAACGCTGTAAAGCAGTGGGGGCCTGGCCCCCACTGCTTTACAGCACTAAAGATTTTTAATCTTCATGGTGATACATAGGAGGCAATTATGATTAGTAGGCGAAAAGATAGTGTGGATGATCCGAGGCTTGGGTTGTTGCTGGAGTATATATATGTGATTTTGGGGTCGGCAATTGTGGCCTTGGCGTTTAATTTGTTCTTGTTACCGAATCTGATTGCTTCGGGTGGGGTTAGTGGAATAAGTACGATTTTGAATTCTCTACTAGGCTGGGAGCCTGCGTTTGTTCAGTTGGCTTTGAATGTTCCGTTGTTTATTGCAGGAGTTGCTCTTCTTGGGCGATCGTTTGGTATCAAAAGCTTGGTTGGGACGATGATTTTACCAATAGTCGTTTATGCAACGAGAGATTTTGAAGCGGCCACAATGGATCCTTTTCTGGGGGCTTTATTTGGTGGAATTGGCGTTGGGCTTGGTTTAGGGATTGTTTTCCGGGGTAAAGCTTCTACAGGTGGGGTGGATCTTGCGGCTCAGATTATCAATAAATATACAGGACTAACACTTGGAACTTGTATTGCTTTATTAGATGGAATGGTCGTTGTGTCGGCTGCTGTTGTTTTCGACATTGAAAGAGGAATGTATGCACTCATTGCCCTTTTCGTGACGAGCAAAACGATTGACCTTGTTCAAATTGGAATTGGCTACTCTAAGATGGCCATTATTATCACGAACAAAGAGGATGAAGTGAGACAGGGAATTCTAACCAAAATCAATCGCGGAGTCACGAGACTTTCTGCATTAGGTGGATATACGGATGATGAGCGTCCTATTCTCATGTGTGTTGTGCACCAAACGGAGTTCACGAAATTGAAACAACTGGTAAAAAGCATTGATACTTCTGCTTTTGTTGTGGTAATGAATGCTTCTGAGGTGCTGGGAGAAGGATTTAAACGCACGTGATGGGGTTAAAATAAGGTAGAATAATCATGAAGGAATTGATCTCTAGGGGGATTTACTATGAAACGTAAGCTAATGGTTATTCTGTTTGGCACAACGCTAGCGCTATCGGCTTGTGGCGGTGGAGATGATGCAACAACACAAGAAGAGAATTCAGGTGGAGAATCAGCAGGAGCTGGTACGACAGAAGTCTCGGCAGGTGAAGCTCTTTACCAAAAGAGTTGTTCAAGCTGTCATGGTGGAAATTTAGAAGGTAATTTTGGCCCTAGTCTTAAAAAGGTAGGTACTAAATACGCTGAAGAAGAAATCTTAGGGATTATCCATAATGGACAAGGCGGTATGCCTAAGGGACTCCTTCAAGGTGAAGATGCAAAAGCAGTTGCAGCCTGGTTAGCAACTATGAAATAAAAAGTAATTTGGTGGTGCTACTGTAATGGTAGCACTATTATTCATTTTATGAGAATTTATAGAAAGTCTCGTTGATCCTGAGCTGGCATTAGTTATAGTAACCTTCACACCTATTGAACCATCGAAATAAAATTGTCCTATTATTTCGACTAAAAATGACGAAATATGATGGTATACTATACTAGATAAGAAAATTTGTCTGTTTTTGCTGGTAATTATTTGTGATTTTTTGAATACTGTCGAAACATGTCAGGTTCTATACTATAATAAGAATATGATGAAGGAAAAATAATGGATTTTCATAATAATAAAAAGTTAGGTGATACTTACGATGATCGAAATGATAGATGTATATAAAACATATCCCAATGGTGTTCTAGCCGTAAATGGTATTTCCGTTAAAATTAAACAAGGTGAATTTGTCTATGTAGTGGGTCCAAGTGGAGCTGGGAAGTCTACATTTATTAAAATGATGTACCGCGAGGAAAGACCTACTAAAGGATCGATTTTAATTAATGACGTAAACCTAGCTAAGCTTAAAGAGAGCAAGGTTCCTTTGCTGCGCCGAAACATCGGTGTTGTGTTCCAGGATTTTAAGCTTTTACCAAAGTTGACGGTCTATGAAAATGTTGCCTTTGCTTTAGAAGTTATCGAAGAATATCCGAAAAATATAAAAAGAAGAGTTATGGATGTATTGGATTTAGTAAGACTGAAGCATAAAGCTCGATTTTTACCAGACGAGCTATCAGGCGGAGAGCAGCAGCGTGTTTCCATTGCTCGCTCGATTGTGAATAACCCAAAAGTGATGATTGCCGATGAACCGACGGGTAACTTAGATCCGGAAACTTCATGGGAGATCATGAACACTTTCGAGGAAATTAATAATCGTGGCACAACCATTGTGATGGCAACTCATAACCGTGAAATCGTAAATGCGATTAAGAAGCGTGTTATTGCGATTGAAAATGGAAAAATAGCAAGAGATGTTATGCGAGGTGAATATGGCTATGAAGCTTAGAACTTTAGTGCGCCATGTTCGTGAGGGTGTAAAAAACATATTTAGAAATGGTTGGATGACATTTGCTTCTGTCAGTGCCGTTACCGTCACGTTGCTTCTTGTCGGAAGCTTTTTAACGATTATGATGAATTTAAATCATTTTGCGGATTCCCTTGAATCTGACGTAAAAGTGAGTGTTCATATCGATATTGGCTCCACCGAGGAGCAGATTAAAGAATTAGAGGCAAGGATCAAGACCATTCCGGAAGTGGACACCGTTACCTTTTCATCAAAGGATGAGCAACTCCAGGCCATGATTAAGAGTATGGGGGATGATGGGGCACCGTTTGCACTTATGGAGCAGGACAACCCATTAAACGATGTGTTAATCGTCAAAACAAAAGAACCAACCGATGTGGTAGAAGTTGCAGCTAAAGTCAAAGAATTCGAATATGCCGAAGACGCCATTTATGGTGAGGACACTGTAAAGAAGCTCTTTAAAGGGATAGAAATTGCTCGAAACATTGGAATTGGAATTATAGTAGGTCTACTATTTACGGCCATGTTCTTAATCTCAAACACCATTAAGATTACAATTTTAGCTAGACGAAAAGAAATTGAGATTATGAAACTAGTAGGTGCAACGAATGGCTTTATACGCTGGCCGTTTTTCATCGAGGGTCTTCTACTTGGTATAATTGGATCCATTCTTCCAATCGCTATCACAGTATTCAGCTACAAGTATGTCTATGATTTAGCTAGTCCTAAACTAGTAGGAACATTCTTTAATATCTTGCCAGTTACTCCGTTTATCTTTCAAATCAGTGGTCTGCTTTTAGCCATTGGAACGTTCATTGGGATTTGGGGAAGCTTACTGTCTGTTCGTAAGTTTTTGCGAGTGTAGTTACACTACCATCATCATAAATTTATGAAGAAGGCATAACCTTTTATTATGAAGGGTTGTGCCTTTTTTGTGTTTTCTGTAGGTAAACTCTTAAAAATTTCAGTACGAAAATAGTGATAAGTTGGTGAAATACACTTTATTGCAAGGATTGTTGTTTTATCAATAGGAATATTGTGAAAGAAACCAATCAACCAATTCTCTTTAGTGTTAAATAGCAATAAAGTTTACGAAAACAGAGTATTTTTAATTCAAAGTCAACTTCCTACAAAAAATCATTATTCCCGACCAAACCCAATTCTTACCTATATGATAGCCAACTGGAAATTAATGTTTTTATAAAATATCTATCCAATCAATAGTATATTGCAATATCTTTTCGGATGTCGAAATAATAACTTCAATACCTTTCGTAATACGAAATTCAGCGTAACGCCAGTGTTCCCAACACTTTCTCGAAATAAAATATGCATTTTGAATTGTCAATAAAATTAATTATCTAGTAATAAAATATTATGCTTGTAATTACTTATAAAACAAACTATTATTTTCTTAAAGTTTGTATTATTTTAAAGATTCTAATAAAAAGAAAAAGGTGGGGTTACTAAATGGTTTTAAAGAGAGCGTTATCGGTTGCGGCAACAGCTACATTAGCAATTGGATTACTTGCTGGGTGTGGTGCACAAACTTCTGGTGGTGGAGGAAACGTAATTAAGATTGCTACACAAAGTCCTCTTTCAGGTGGTAGTGCAACATTGGGTGAAGCAATCAAGCTTGGAGCACAACTAAAGCTAGATGAAAGCAAAGACCATTTCAAAGAGTTAGGCTTTACTCTTGAATTAGTACCTTATGATGACCAAGGAGATCCAAAGAAGGGTGTAGCAAACGCGCAGCTAATTGGATCAGATAGTTCTATTTTAGCAGTTGTTGGACACTTAAATTCAGGAGTAGCTATTCCTTCTTCAGAAACATATGAGAAGTACAGCATTCCTATGGTTTCACCTGCTAACACGGCAACTGATGTTACAGACCGTGGATTAAAAACAGTAAACCGTATCGTTGCTCGTGACGATTTCCAAGGACCTGCTGGAGCAGACTTTGCAGTTAACACATTAAAAGCAAAGAAAATCTTCATTGTTCAAGATAAAACAGCTTACGGTACAGGATTAGCAGAAGCTTTTAAAGGAGCTGCTGAAGAGCTTGGAGCTGAAATCGTAGGATTTGAAGGAATTACAGTTGGTGAAAAGGACTTCAACGGAGTTCTTAACCAAGTTGTAGCGAAAAAACCTGATCTTGTGTATTTCGGAGGACTTTACTCAGAAGGTGGTCTTCTAATTAAGCAAGCTCGTGAAAAAGGCGTTAAAGTTCCATTCATGGGCGGAGACGGTTTAGACTCTTCTACACTAGTTGAAATCGCTGGAGATTCTGTGAAAAACACATTCATCACTTCAGTTGCTGGTGACACAATGGCATCTGACGTTGGTAAGGCGTTCGCAGATTCATACAAAGAAAAGTTCAGCAAAAATATTGAATCCTACTCAGCATATGGCTACGATTCAATGGGTGTTGTGTTAAAAGGTATTGAAGATGCAATTAAAGCAAATGATGACAAGCTTCCAACTCGTGAGCAAGTTCGTGACGCAGTTCGTGGAGTTAAAGACTTTGGTGGAATTGTAACGAGAGTTGGATTTGATGATAAAGGCGACAATGATTTTGCAAAAATCTTTATCTATGAATTTACTGAAGCGGCTTACCCACCAGCACAAAAATCAGTAATCGAGAAAAAATAACGAATAAAGTAGAAGGGTATGCCTGATTAAGGGCTGTACCCTTTTTCTTCTCAAAATAGTACAAGACATAGTAGTAGGAAGGTGTTTGCCATGTTAGCAGATGTTCTACAGACATTACCACAAGTATTAATAGACGGGCTAACGCTCGGAGCTGTTTATGCAATTGTTGCACTAGGATACACAATGGTTTATGGAATACTAGAATTAATCAATTTTGCCCACGGTGAGATTTTCATGACGGGCGCATTTATCGGCGTAGCTCTTCTTTTAACGTTTTCAGGGTTAGGATGGTTTGCCGTGATGCCAGCACTATTTGTTCTTCTTATTGTGCTCGTAATTTCTTCTGTATTAACCGGTTTTATTGGAATGGGTATTGAACGGATCGCGTATCGACCACTGCGAAATGCACCGAAGTTGATTACGCTCATTACTGCAATCGGTATCTCGTTTTTATTACAAGATTTAGTCCGTTTTATTACGGAATTGAAACGCGGGAATTATATCCTTACTGGTCCTAATTTATTTACTGAACAAATTACAGTGAAAGCCTCTGCACTCTTTTCAGGCTTTAATGATGCCTCTTTTAAACAATCCTTTCTCATCGTTTTAGTCGTTGCCGTCATCATGATGGTTGCTTTAGACTTTTTCGTAAATCGGACAAAGTGGGGCATGGCCATGCGTGCTGTTGCTCAGGATAGAGAAACAGCTGCACTAATGGGAGTCAATGTGAACAAGGTCATTGGATTAACCTTCTTCGTCGGTTCTGCATTAGGTGGAGCAACAGGTGTATTATTTGCCGTACAGTACGGAACAATTGATCCGTATATTGGTTTTATTTTAGGATTAAAGGCCTTTACAGCGGCTGTCCTCGGGGGAATTGGAAACATTCGTGGGGCGATGTTTGGTGGAATGCTACTAGGGTTACTCGAAATGTTCGCAGCGGCCAATCTCACACTGCTTACAAACGGAGTTTTCGGTGCTGAATACAAAGACGTATTTGCATTTGCAATTCTGATACTAGTTCTCATTTTTAAACCAGAAGGTATTTTTGGAAAAGTTGTCACAGAGAAAGTGTAGGTGAGATGATATGAAAAAATGGATCGAACAAATACGCGAAAATAAACTAGCCCAGGGTGGCTTGCTTGCAGGATACATCTTAGTTACTAGTTTAAGTTTATTTCTAGCACAAAAATCAGTTCTTGCTTTCTTGCTTTTATTATCCTCTCTATTAATCTTGCATTTTACAACGCTCGGACAAAAGACGAAATGGCTCGTAGCTGGTCTTGTTCTTCTTGTATTTTTGCCCGTATCTGCAAGTCAGGGAATTGCCTATGAGTCGTATATGGAAGTAGCCACGCTTGTTGGGATCTATATCGCTATGGCTCTAGGGTTAAATATTGTGGTTGGACTAGCTGGGTTGTTAGATTTAGGCTTCGTTGCCTTCTTCGCAATCGGTGCCTACACATACGGAATCTTTGCTACCTCGCAAGCTTCTAATTTTATGCCGTTTGGCACATTTCCACTTGGTGGAGAAAGTTTCTGGATTTTCATCATAATTGGAGGACTCGTTGCTGCTTTATTCGGTATTATCCTCGGTGTCCCGGTTCTTCGAGTAAAGGGAGATTACCTTGCAATTGTAACGCTCGGGTTCGGTGAAATCATACGGATTGTATTTAACAACTTGGATCGACCTGTCAATATTACAAATGGTGCAATGGGACTTTCATCTGTTAAACCACCAAGTTTGTTCGGAATTACATTTGAGTACCCAAGCCAATTTTATTATGTAGTGTTAGTGATCTTACTACTCATTTTCATTGCAGTCAGACGCTTTGAATTTTCAAAAATAGGGCGTTCTTGGAAAGCAGTACGAGAAAACGAAATTGCTGCTCAATCGATGGGCATTCACATCGTTCGTACAAAATTAACAGCGTTTGCCATTGGTGCTTCTTTTTCAGGAATGATGGGGGTTGTATTCGCTGCCAAGCAAACGTTCGTCGACCCGACCAGCTTTACACTCATAGAGTCGATTACAATTCTCGTAATGGTTATTTTAGGCGGGATGGGTTCGATACCAGGGGTTATTCTTGGAGCGGCCATTATGACAATTTTAAATCTACAAGTGTTAGCAGAAGTAACAAATTGGTTGAATCAGTTGAGCTTAAACGGAGTTATTTCGATTCCAGATGCTCTTTCACCATCCAAAATGCAGAGGTTTATATTCGGAGCAATCCTGATTTTATTTGCTCTTTATCGACCACAAGGTTTAATTCCTGCAAAGAATCCAGTATTTGATGCAGTGGCCTTAAAGAAAAAATTTACAGATAAATCAAATAAGAAGAAAAAGGCAGTCATCCAACATGAGGAGGCCAACAATGTCCATATTGACGGTTAAGAATATCACAAAACGATTTGATGGCCTCGTGGCAAATGAAGATGTCTCCTTTGAGGTGAAAAAAGGTTCAATAACAGCGGTTATTGGTCCAAACGGTGCTGGGAAAACAACTCTTTTTAATATGGTAACCGGTGTCTACAAGCCAACATCAGGGAGTATAATGCTTGAGGGAGAGTCAATCTCTGGCAAAAAGCCTCATCTCATTTCAAGAAAAGGAGTGGCTAGAACGTTTCAAAATATCCGCTTATTTGGCAGTATCACCGTTTTGGAAAATGTAATGGTTGGCATGCACAATCATTTAAAAGGCAGTATACTTGGAACGGTTTTGAGACTTCCTTCCTTTGTAAAAGAAGAAGAGCAGGCGAAGCACGAAGCTTACCGAATACTTGAATATGTAGGCTTAGAACACTTGTTAAATGAGGCAGCTCAAAATCTATCGTATGGTGCACAGCGTCGCTTAGAGATTGCAAGAGCACTAGCAACGAAGCCAAAGGTGCTCTTGCTTGATGAGCCAGCTGCTGGAATGAACCCGAAGGAAACGAGGGAACTCACACAGCTTATTCATACGATCCGTGAGGAATTAGATGTGACCATCATTTTAATCGAGCATGATATGAAGCTAGTCATGGAGATATCCGAGCACATCGTCGTACTCGACCATGGTGTCAAAATAGCGGAAGGAAATGCAGAAGATATTCGAAAAAACCCAGAAGTTATCAAAGCATATTTAGGAAGTAGCAGCGAGTCATCTGCATTATAAGGAGGTTAACTACATGCATTTATTGGAGCTAAAAGATATTCATTCTTATTATGGTGGAATTCATGCTTTAAAGGGCATCGACCTCTATGTGGATGAAGGAGAAATTGTCACACTAATAGGATCAAACGGGGCTGGAAAATCGACAACGTTAAAAACAATAAGTGGACAAGTAAAGCCCAAACAAGGTAGTGTTTCTTTTCAAGGAAAGAATATCACAGAAATACCGCCACACGAAACAACGATATCGGGTATTGCACACGTGCCCGAGGGCAGACGGATTTTTCCGCGTTTAACCGTAAAAGAAAACCTAGAAATGGGATCGATTGCTGTTAAAGATAAAAAATTGATTGCAGAAAGAATGGAGCAAGTTTTCCATTACTTTCCGAAGATCAAAGAACGTGTGAATCAAAAAGGTGGAACGATGAGTGGTGGCGAGCAACAAATGCTAGCAATCGGTCGTGCACTCATGGGCGGCCCAAAAGTATTGATGCTAGATGAGCCATCCATGGGACTCGCACCGATTATCGTCGGGCAAATATTTGATATCATTAAAGAACTAAATGCAGCAGGTATGACGATACTTCTCGTCGAGCAAAATGCGTACCAAGCCCTGCAAGTTGCCGATCGTGGATACGTCGTTCAAACCGGAGCCATCAAGATGACTGGACTCGGCAAAGATCTTCTCGGTGATGAGTCGATCCGTGAAGCGTATTTGGCTTAATGAAATAGTAATGCGAATCCCGCACATTGCTGCGGGATTTTTTGTGTTTTCCGGAATGAATGAGGTTAATCGGGACACCGCACCGTCTTAGTGAACCACATCTGTCCCAAATAGAGGTTAATCGGGACAGCGCACCGTCGAAAAGAGTCTGATCTGTCCCGAATAGAGGATAATCGGGACACCGCACCGTCTTAGTGATCCACATCTGTCCCGAATAGAGGTTAATCGGGACAGCGCACCGTCGAAAAGAGCCACATCTGTCCCGAATAGAGGTTAATCAAGACACCGCACCGTCGAAAAGAGCCTCATCTGTCCCGAATAGAGGTTAATCGGGACAGCGCACCGTCGAAAAGAGTCTGATCTGTCCCGAATAGAGGTTAATCGGGACAGCATACCGTCAAAATGAGCCACATCTGTCCCGAATAGAGGATAATCGGGACAATACACCGTCGAAAAGAGCCACATCTGTCCCGAATAGAGGCTAATCGGGACAACGCACCGTCGAAAAGAGTCTGATCTGTCCCGAATAGAGGTTAATCGGGACAGCGCACCGTCTTAGTGATCCACATCTGTCCCGAATAGAGGTTAATCGGGACAGCGCACCGTCGAAAAGAGTCTGATCTGTCCCGAATAGAGGTTAA
>NZ_JBMERO010000039.1:0-22812 GCF_049310945.1 Bacillus sp. DJP31
CTTACGAATCTTAATGAGAATTTGAATGCTAAAAAAGCACTGTTAATTCGATGTTTGTACTTCAAAAGAGAACCCGTTAACCTAATCGGGTTTTCTTTAAATTTGATTTTTTGAATGAAGTTAAGCTGTGTTAATTTTCCTGTTTTGATAATCTAAGCATCAAATGTATCAAATAAAAAATCAATTTCTAAGTATTGATAACCCACCTTTTCGTTAGTTAGCATAATAATAGCAATAAGTTGACTTATTAAAAAAAAAAACTAAGTTTGTTGACTTTTTTAAAATAAATGTAGTAAAGTATTAATTAACATATATTATTAGTAGTTTAAATTTATGAAAAGGAGTGTAAATGTCTATGGATATCTTGAAAGATTCAAATCATATTAAATCAATTGTAAAATGTTTTACTGATGATACAACAGCAATAAGGAACGAAATTGCGTTAGAGTACCGTCTACCAACAGGCAATTTTAGAAATTTTATGGTATGGGATATTATTTTTGGAAGACTCGCTGATAAATTATGTAAGGAAGAATTTGAAATTGTCGAGTTGAAACGAGGCAATTGGACATTTAATGCACCTCTTCATAAATCTACAGGTACACTATATTTGTTTACAAAAGAGGCAAATTTAAAAAGAGTCGAAAAGAAATTAACAATAAAAAAACCACATTATTTCTATTCATTATCAAGTATTAATGGTGATTTAGATATCGATGCTGGTCAATTGTCACTTAAAGATTTATATGACGAGGATTCCCTAATTTATCTAACAAGAGATGCGATCAAGATTCTTGGGGATGCATATTCAAAGGTCAGGCAAGTATTAATCGTAGTTGGAATAGAAAAGTATAAAAAGATGACTGATGTTTCAGTACATTTGTATAATCAAAATTTCGAATTATGTGATTCAGTAAACTGGTCTGAATACATTAGCAACATTGATTATGAGGACATTTTACCATCAACTGCAGCTGCGATTGAAGACAATGCAACAACAATCGTTAAGCTTAAGAAAAAGATAGAAAAACCAGATTTATCTATTGCCAAGTTAAAGAAAGAAAAGGTCAATGTACAAAAGGATAATGAAGGAACAATGTAAGAAGTGGTATGGGATTAGCATCAGAGGAGGAAGTTAGATGTTAAACCAGCAATTCAATGGAAATCGTTTAAGAGAAGGTAGATTATATCGTGGAACTACAATTACTGATTTAGCAGAAGAATTATCTATTACTAAACAAATGGTATCTAAATATGAAAATGATAAAGCGATCCCACCATTCGATACAGTACAAAAAATTTCGGAGTTCTTAAAATTTCCTTTTCAATATTTTTATGAGGATACAATTAAAGTAAATTCAGGAAGCACTTTTTTTCGTTCATTACTAACGACAGGTAAAAAAGAACGGGAACAGCAGTATGACAGAGCTAAATATCTAACGATCATTAGGGTCTTATTAGAAGAATATGTTGATTTTCCGAATTTGGATATCGAGCAGTTCCAAACCTCAAATGAGGATGATATTGAAAAAATAACAAAGCAATTAAGAGATTATTGGTTCCTTGGGAATGAGCCAATTTCTAATTTAGTGTTGTTGCTTGAAACAAAAGGCTTCACAATATCATCTTTATCTCTTGAAAAAGCTAATATCGATGCGTTCGGTACACAATATATAATTAACGATAAAGTCTACGAAACCATCGTATTGGGTAGTGATAAACAGTCATTTTACCGTAGACAATTTGATGTGGCCCATGAATTAGGACACAAAATTTTACACGATTCCAATTTGGACTTAACTAGTATTTCTAAAGAGGAGTTTAGGGAAATCGAGAATGAAGCTCATGATTTTGCGGCTTGTTTTTTACTACCACGAGATGGATTTGGAAAGGATGTATCGATCCATCCTACCGATTTAGATTATTATAAAGTATTAAAGAAGAAGTGGAATGTTTCCATTGGTGCTATGGTAATGCGAGCTTACAAATTAAATATTATCAGTGCAAGCACATATCAATACTTGCAACGTCAAATCAGTGTGAAAAAGTGGAGAACTAAAGAACCTTTTGATGATGTGAAGGAAATGGCAACACCGGTTGGTATGAAACAAGCTATTGAGTTGTTAATTGAAAATGAATATCTTACAACAGAAAATTTCTTGAAAGAACTCTCAGACAAGCATCATCTGTCACTCCATCATGCAGAGGTTGAGAAACTAGTAGGTTTAGACAAAAATTACTTAAAGCCTAACACGCCAAATTTTAGTGACAATGTCGTGAGCTTAAGCGATTTAAAGTCAAAAAAGAATGATTAAATTATTTT
Source organism: Bacillus sp. DJP31 (assembly GCF_049310945.1). Classification (NCBI taxonomy): domain Bacteria; kingdom Bacillati; phylum Bacillota; class Bacilli; order Caryophanales; family Bacillaceae; genus Bacillus; species Bacillus sp. DJP31. The sequence continues at coordinate 2,324 of NZ_JBMERO010000039.1, forward strand.
TTAATATAAGTTGGAACTGGCAGCAAGACTCCCATTTAATATGGGGTCTGATCGAAAGAACTTCCTATTAAACTAGGTCAAAAAAATTACAATGTAAAAATTAGATTGGAGGAAATATCAATGAAACTAATTACCGTAATAATTAATGGTGAACAAAAAGAGGTTGAGAAACGAGACTATTCTTTTCAAGAAGTAGTTGAGCTGGCCTTTGGAAGTTATGATGATTCTCAGATGTCTTATACTATGATATCAACTAGAAAAAGTGATAATGGTGGCAAACAAAAACAGGATTATTCTTTTGGTGATGTGATTACGATAAAAGAAGGAATGCGCATAAATGTCGACTCCACTAATCGATCATAATGATGACTTAACAAGGCTAAAAGTTGAAGGTTATGATATTTCAATCGTTAGTAACAATGTGGTGGTGAGAGGGGTGCCTTATGTGAATAAGGAGAAAAACATCCTATTTGGAACGCTATATTGCCCGTTAACATTATCAGCTGATGAAGTATTACCACCCTCAGATCATACGGCAAGATTTATGGGAGAGCATCCTTGTGACCAATTCGGTACCGAAAATGGTTCATTTGTGAATAGTTTTAGCGAACACAACTTAACACCAGAGATTATTGGAAACTATTATTTTTCTTCAAAACCCCAGCGTGGGAATTATACTAATTATTATTCAAAAATTACGAAGTATATAGATTTACTGTCTGCCCCAGCAAAATCCCTTGCTCCAGGCGTTTCAGCTCAAAATTTTAATTTCCAAGAATATAGCGATAATAGTATTTTTAAGTATCCTGATACGAATATAACTAGAGCAGAAATATCCCATATCTCAGATAAATTAAAAGGGCAAAAAATTGCCATAGTTGGATTGGGTGGAACAGGTTCCTTTTTACTTGATTTTGTTAGCAAAACACCGGTTCAACAGATTTCACTATTTGATGGAGATGAAATGTTGAATCATAATGCTTTTCGAATGCCAGGTACCATGACTGTAGATCAACTAAAAGAAAGACCCAGTAAAGTGTCCTTTTTTAAGAAAAGGTATGAAGTATTTCGTGACGGTATTATAGAACATGAGGTTTTTATTGATGAATCAAACTTAACCTTACTAGATAATCATGATTTTGTATTTTTAGCAATTGATAATTCTAAGGCGAAAAAACCAATCATCGAACATCTTATTGCCTCTAAAATGCCATTTGTTGATCTTGGTATGGGGATTAGTGTTGTTGGGAACTCGTTAAGAGGAACAATTAGAAAAACCTTAATAACGCCCGAAAACAGCTCTTATTTGAAGAGAATTTCGATAGAAGACAACGGAATTGACGATTTATATTCTCAAAACATACAAATATCAGAGCTAAATGCTTTTAATGCAATCCTTGGTATTATATCTTGGAAAAAGTTGTATGGTTTTTATTCAACTGAAGATACATTTTATAATTCAGTCTTTATAGTTGATGAAGAGGAGATAAATAATGAGGCATAAATTTGTAGAATATATTCCAGGTGAAATTGAAGAAAATACACTATATATATCAATTGAATACGATGTTGCAAAACACAAATGCGCCTGTGGGTGTAGAGCGGATATTGTGACCACTCTATCACCGGTAAGATTCCAATTAACATATGATGGTGAAACAGTTTCCCTTCATCCTTCTATTGGAAATTGGAACCATTCGTGTAAATCCCATTATTTTATTAAAAACGATGAGGTAGTATGGGCAGGACCTATTACTAAAAATCAAATTGAATCCGTAATAAAAAATGATCAAGAAGCTTTGAAAAAGCATGTTAAAAACAATTCGAAATCAAATACTTTTGTGGCGTGGTTAAAAAAAATATTTACATCAGACTGAAACTTTTGTTTAAAATCGTATATTTATATATTTCGGAGCCTTTTTATAACAAAATGGCTCCTTTTAAAAATGTCAAATAAATAAAATTCAAGATACAAGATAAACGGATTGGGATCTTTGTGTACTTTTATTATGAAAATAGATGATATGTTTGAAAAATAAGTAACAAAAAAGCCCATCACCGGTTAAGGAAAGAGCTGAAAAACGAATATCTGCAAAAATAAAAAGAACTACTTATTATCAAGATGAAATAAGTAGCCCTCTATATGTATTACTAACAATTACCGAATTTAAAATCCAATAACTGCAACTGTTTAACCAGTTTTCCTATGTTTATTATATATCTAAACGAAAAGAATGTCAATTAAAATATCCGTATCAGTAAAAATTTTGTTAATATAACTTTCTGTGTAATACGAAGGATTTCGATTAACCCGTTCTAATAACTCTTTTAATTCTCTTTTTCTATGTCCTCTTATTCCGTCGCTTGTGACAAACTCTTTATGTAAATATAAAAGTGAGGCAATATCCATTATTTTCTTATTACTTAAATCAATTTCAGGTTTTTTCGGTTTTAATAATTCTTTTAAAGTAGTATTTTGTCCACTAAGCTGAGAATCTAAGTCTATTAAAAAAGGGCTATTATGAGCACATATATTACGAACATGACGAAAAGCATAAAGAATACTATTAAAGGATCTATCTACATTTTTATTAATTTCCGATTTCTTGAAAAAAATATAGAATTCAATTAATTCATTTATTGAAACGCACTCAATAAGTTCCCATATATTTATTTTGGCTTTTATACCGTCCTTTATCTCTATATATAATTTATTAAGATGATGGGTAGGCAGACTTGCATATTCTAGTATTTTCAACTGCAGTTCTTTTATCGATAGATTATTATTTTTTTTGTCATGTTTGGATTGTATATATCGGTCAACAATTGAGTAGCCATCACTGGAATTTTTTTTATTAAAATAAGCTAAAATAGTTGTTTTTATTCCGTGTTCTATATCCAGACACAATTTTAAAAAGGAGTATCTAATATGCATATCAATAGTTGATAAATCTTTCAAATATGCAAAATCTAAATCAATAAATTCTCTATTATTTTTAGTATAGAAATTATCTTTATAAAGTGATATTTTATACAAATATGTATTGTTAGTCAAAAAATCTTTAGCTTCTTCCCTAGAAACAATATCAAATTTAATTTTTCTTTCTTCAAATTTTGATAAACGATTTTCTACTGAAGGGAATTCTATTTGTGGCTGTTGTTGTACTAGAGAAGATTTTAGCTTTATCAATTGATCAACAACCGATTTATTGTCCATACTCATTTAATCCACCTTCTTTCTTTGGTTTCAATCCTTTTTATACAGGATGTGCTTTGGAACAGTGTTGTTATATATTTTTAACTTATTAAAAGACAAAACTAGCCAGATACATCAATTTTAACATTAAAGTGTAAATATCGATGTATTAACTCTTAGACCACTAGCTTTCCTCAAAATTGTGAGTATCTTCTATTATATAGATAAACCTATAATGACTTTTCATATTCTTTGACTAGCTTATCGAAAGTTGTCTTTTTCAAGTCAATATCTTGCATTACTTTTACTGCTGTTGTATTTTTTGATTTCCACCGATCATACGCCATTTTAAATTCCTCGATAACCGTAACCTTCGGTCGATTAAACAACACCATTTTGCAAAGCCACATCAATTCCTTCACGCTGCCGTTTTCGAATTCGCTCTCGTTCCTCGTCTGCCATTCCATCCAAGAAAGAATCTGTAAAACAAGATTTGAAATGATTGTTCCTAAGCTGTCTTTATATTGAGTGGTGTCTAATAGAGGCATATCCAGCACAACAATATCTCATTGATGTTTTTTGTAATGTCATTTCACTCTTGCTGCAAAATATTGATCCTTGTCCTAGTATAAGGTCACTTACGTTCCAAATAGCGATAGATTGTTGTTCGAGAAACATCCCATCTTTCCGCCACATCTTTGATTGGTGTGCCACCATCAATTAGAGCTTTCATCATTTCAATATCTCTATCTCCGTATTTCTCTGGACGTCCGCCAAGTCGCCCTCGTGCTTTAGCCGCCACTCGTCCTGCAGCTGAACGTTCTTGAATTAGATTGCGTTCAAACTCAGCAAATGCAGCAAAGAGATGAAACATCAGTTGACCAGTGGCATTACCACGATCCATAGTGAGATTCTCTTGAAGACTGTGAAAACCAATGCTTTGGTTATTCAGATTGTTGACTAGGGGAAGCACGGGGACGGTTCTCTTGCTTCCTTCCTAAATTTACCATTTATTTTTAAACGCCAGTCACTACTTGTTTTTTCTTGTTTTACAGCATTGTTCCAAAGGCTGTTTTTCGTGCTCGTAAGGGCACGCGTTCTAGTAATGAAGGATCCTTTTACTACTTCCCAGCGCTTACTGCATGCTCTCTCCACATAAGAAAACGGGTTCTCTTCGGTCTGGAAAACAAAACAATGCAAGACTCAGTCCTGGACATTTGTTTATCCATAACGGCCTTTGAAATACGAATCTCTAGTTGCTGCTGGTTGTTGAATGTGATCAGGGTATTTGAATGTTTGGGGTGGTAGTATTGGGTGCCTGTCACCACCCGAATTTTCTTGTTTCACAGGATGTTCCACGGGGGTTCGTATACATAATTAGAGCCAAGGGGGGCAGGTACCATGACCAGTTATAAAGATTGGTAGGGAAGACGAACGAGTCCGAGACTACTTGAAAAGTATTTGAATCAGATAAATGATTTTTTTCTCAGGAGAGAGTGTATCTGGGTATTAAATAACAATGACAACGTTGATCAGAAACCAGGGACACTTTGAGGAAAGACCTAACGAGGCTATCAATACATCGGTGATGACTATTTGGATTCAGTCCCATTTTGGTAAAGAACTATCCTATAAAAATAAAAAGCTAAATCGTAATGATGTTATTTTAGAAAACTGATATATAAACTCCTATTTAAAAGGATTTATAACCGTAGTTAAACAAACGTTTGTTTAAATATCCTTTATTTTTCCATATAGTAAGATATGGATCTTAGGAGTCTACTTTAGTTTTTGATGCACTTCCTTCTTGTGAGTGAAGATCTAGTAAGCCTATCAATGTCCTGCGGGGCAGGTGAGATCGCGGTGCCTGTCACCACCCGGATTTTCTTGTTTCACAAGAGTGTTTCACAGATAGGTCTTTGTTCATGAGGTGAATAATGGAAGCTCGGAGACGTGGGCTTTTCTATTTTAATTATCGTCTTTTTTGCTGGTGTTAAGGTGGTAACTAATAGCTTGGTAATATCATAATTGAGAACAAAAATCCGCCAGTAATGCTGTAAAACAAGAAAAAACAAGTAGTGACTGGCGTTTAAAAATAAATGGTAAATTTAGGAAAGAAGCAAGAGAACCGTCCCTGTGCTTCCATTTGAAAACACGATGGATAGCACTAGTGGTGGAACGGTTATTAACGGAGAATCGTCTGCAAGCTTTGATATCCCAACTGACCTTATTGCTGGAACGTACTATTATTACTGTGTGTTGAGCTCAACTGGTGCAACGGATGTTACGACGACTGTTGCAACGGTAATTGTATCTTAAGCTAGAGAGGATGATGAAAAATGGGAATTGAAAAGATAGAAGCTACTATACCTTTGGAGATAGATACTGCTGCGGATGAAAGAAGTGCTGTCATTGAGATAGGTAGCGAGGAATATAAGTTAATTTTGACCGCCAAGGCAACGAAGGAAATTGCTAAGCGCTATGGTGGTCTTGAGAATCTAGGAAATAAGTTGATGAATACAAAGGATTTTGAACTTGCGTTAGATAAGATCGTATGGCTGATTACGCTGTTGTCTAACCAATCGATCCTGATTCATAACCTGAGAAATAAGGATGCAAAGAAAGAGCTGTTGACAGAAGAAGAGATTGAATTATTGACCACTCCTTTTGAATTGGCGGAGTATAAAAATGCCATTATGGCCAGTATGATGAAAGGCACCAAACGGCATATAGAGAGTGAACCCTCAAAAAACGGGGAAGTCGGGTAAGCGATGAAGAGCTGTTTATCCGACTACTTTATTATGGCACGGTCCATTTACATCGTCAGGAAGAGGAAGCCTGGCTTTTGCCGCTCGGGTATCTAATGGATTTGTGGGAATGCCACAAGCAGCTTACTGGAATGGACAAACCAATGGAGTATCTATCGATTGATGATGTGATTCCGGTGGGGATATAACTATAATTTGCTTTTATGCTCAAATTATAAACGATTAAAGCGTAAATGCAAAGAAGAGACCTTCTAATGTTTTTGCTTTTGTGCTCAAATAATGTATAATTAAAGCATAAAAGCAAAAAGAGGTCGATAATATGAGTTATCGTGAACAATTAGAGAATTTAATTTCAGATAACAATGGGATCATAGTGACGAGTGAAGTGGAGAAACAAGGTATCCCGCGCCATTATTTAACTCTTCTTTCGCGAGAGGGGATGTTGGATCGAGCGGCACATGGAGTTTATGTAGCACCTGATGCGTTTGAAGATGAAATGTACATTCTTCAAGTGAAAAGTCCTAAAGTGGTATTCTCTCATGAAACAGCATTGTTTTTCCACGATTTAACGGATAGAGATCCACTTGAATGGTCCGTTACAGTACCTTACGGGTACAATGCTACTAAACTAAGGGATTCTGGTATTCAAGTACATTCTGTAAAAAAATCGTTACATCTAATGGGAACTACTGAGGTTGAAACTTTGTTTGGAAGAAAGGTTACAGCCTATAACAAGGAAAGAACCATTTGTGACATTATTCGAAATCGAAATAACATGGATATTGCCAATTTAAATGACGCATTGAAAAGATACCTTGGCAGTAAAGACAAGAATATTTCTTTATTAATGAAATATGCCAAAGAGTTACGGGTCCAAAAAATTTTAAGAAATTATATAGAGATTTTATTATGAAGAGTTCAACACAAATAAAAGCCCTAATAAGAAACCTTGCAAAAGAAAAGGAAGTAAATGCACAAATACTTCTGAGAAACTATATGTTGGAAAGACTTCTGGAAAGAATATCTAGATCAGAGTATAAGGATAATTTCATTTTAAAGGGTGGCATGTTGGTTGCCGCCCTAGTTGGTGTGGATATGCGTTCCACAATAGACATGGATGCAACAATTAAATCATTTCCTGTGGATCCGGGTTCGATTAAAGCTGTATTTAACGTGATTTTAGGTTTGCCAATGGACGATGGTGTGGAAATGACATTAATACGAGTAGATGAGATACGGGATGAGGATCAATATAATGGTTACCGAGTGTCAATAGAAGCTGTCATGGATAATGCAAGAGTCCCAATTAAGGTTGATATTACTGCAGGTGATGAAATCACACCAAAAGAAGTTATTTATACATTTGATTTATTACTTGAGGATAGAAGTATTGATATCCTGGCGTATAATATTGAAACAGTTATTGCTGAAAAATTTGAAACTATTTTAACTAGAGGCATCACTAATACTAGAATGAGAGATTTTTATGATATCTACATTCTTGTTAAGCTACAAGGACATCGAGTCGAGCATGCTGTATTAGGTGATGCAGTAAGAAAAACAGCTGAAAAAAGAGGGTCTATTTCTGCTTTATCGGGTGGACAAGCTATTCTTGATGAGGTTAGGTTTGATGATGGCATGCAACGGCACTGGTTAAACTATCAAAAGAAAAATAGTTATGCTGATGATATTACGTGGGACGATATTAACGTTTCGCTAATTAATTTGTGGAATGTTATCGATGCAAATCTAGAACGTTAGTAATTTAATTAATAATCTTATAGATAAGTTTGAAGGCTTGCTAATCGCAGGTCTTTTTTTATACCCAAAAAGAGAGGGGGTGGAAACATGGCAGATAATTTTGGACTAAAAATTGGCGTTGAAGGTGAGAAGGAGTTTAAGAATTCCCTGAGAGATATCAAACGGAGTTTTAAGGTATTAGGCAGTGAAATGAACCTAGTAACCTCTCAATTTGATAAGCAAGATAAATCAATTGAGGCTCTTACGGCTAGAAACGAAGTGTTAAACAAAGAAGTTGATGCGCAAAAAAATAAAATGGGTACGTTAGAAGCAGCACTTAAAAATGCAGCTGATTCCTTTGGCGAGACGGATAGACGTACTCAAAATTGGCAGATTCAACTCAATAACGCCAAGTCCGAATTGATCAAGATGGAACGAGAAGTCGATAAAAATAATCAAACGATTGATGAAATGGGTGAGAGCTTTACTGCTGCGGAAGGTGAAGTTGAAGAATTTGCTGATGAAGTAGAGAAAGCGGCGGACCAGACAGAAAACGCATCGGATCGCTTCGGGAAATTGGGAGGCGCCTTAAAAGGAATCGGTGTGACCATCGGCGCAGCAGTAGCGGCAATTGGAACTGCGGCTATTGCTACTGGAGCAAGCCTCATCAAACTTGGTGATGAGTACAATATGGCAGTCAACCAGATCTCTGCATCGACGGGTGCAACAGGTACCGAACTTGAGGAGTTAGGGGAGATTGCTCAAAACGTGTACAAGCATAATTTTGGTGCCAACCTGGAAGATGTTGCAGGAGGCATATCAGAAGTGAAAAGGATAACCGGACTCATGGGTGAAGAGCTTGAAAAAGCCACCGAGTCCGGTTTTGCTTTGAGAGATACCTTTGGTTTTGAAATACAGGAATCGGCTAGAACAGCTAGCGCTCTAATGAAAAACTTCGGTATATCCTCAGATGAAGCCTATAACATCATGGCAACGGGTGCTCAAAATGGTGCTGATAAAAATGGAAATTTTTTGGATACGCTCAATGAATACTCCGTTCAATATTCTTCTCTAGGATTGAGTGCGGATGAATTTATCACCGGATTAATCGGTGGTGCGGAAAGCGGTGCTTTTAGCATTGACAAGGTAGGCGATGCCGTTAAGGAGTTTACTATTCGAGCAAAAGACGGAAGTAAAACAAGTATGGAAGCCTTCAGTGCCCTGGGCCTTAATGCGGAAGAAATGACAAGTAAGTTTGCTCAGGGCGGTGAGACAGCAAATGATGCTTTTTACAGTGTCGTTGAAAGGTTACAAGAAATGGAAGATCCCGTACTAAAAAATGCTGTTGGAGTACAACTATTTGGCACGCAGTTTGAAGATTTAGGTGCAAATGTTTTACCGGTTCTAGCCTACCATTATTTCGACGATTATTAATTTTATCGTAGGAAGCTTGCCGAAAATTGTTGAGATGGGAATTAAGTTGATCTTTCAATTGGCAGCAGGACTTATTCAGGCCATTCCTCAACTAGTGGCGAAGTTGCCTCAGATTGTTTCTGCCCTTCTCATCGGCATTGGAAAAGCCGCGATTTCCATTGGTTCGATTGGTATTGATATTGTCCGAGGACTTTGGGGCGGAATATCTTCTATGATTGGCTGGATAAAAAATAAGGTTAGTGGCTTTGTCGGGGGTATTGTCAGTAATGTGAAAGGCGTTCTTGGAATTCGGTCCCCTTCAAAGGTTTTTGCTGGAATCGGTGGGAATATGGGTGAAGGGATTGGAGAAGGCTTCATGGGGGCCATGGGTAAAGTGGAAAAAGATATGGAAGGTGCGATTCCGACCGACTTTGATCTTGATCTGAATAGTGAAGTTCGAACTACAGCAAAAGGAGCCAATGGGTCGTTATTAGATGTAACCATTCCACTTAGTATTGATGGAACGGTATTAACTTGAATCATCGCTCAGCTTTTAGTGGAACCAAAACACGGTAACCGTTAGAAACTTAGGGGTGGCTGGATCATAAGGCAAAAAGGAGGGCAGATAAGCCATGATAAATATCTATTCAGGAAACACCTTGTTACAGACGATTCAAAAGGTGATGTCAGCCAATGTAAGAGAAACGCTGGAGGGAGAATTCAGCCTATCCTTTACGGTCTTGGCTAAGTCTGCCCTTGCTTTAAAGACGAAACAGCGGGCCAAACTCAACGACCAGTACTTTGAAATCGTACAGATGAACAAATCGATTCAAGGCAGTTTTCCAGTCTGTTCCGTGACTTGTGAACATGTCTCTTACATCTTAAATGATGTCATTTATAAAATAGATACGTTTGATTTTACAGGAGATCCGACTGCAGGACTTAATCAGGTTTTATTCGGGACTCCTTTTTCAGCAGGGACAGTGGAGTTTACGGAAAGTTGCACCATGAAAATCAATCAGGAAGTAACAAGAAGGTCAGCCCTTATGCAGTATATTGCAATATTAGGTGGTGAGATCGATTACGATGGCTACCAGATTAACATAAGACAGCATCGGGGCAGCATGGAATATAAGGGAGTCATGGATACAAAGAACGTGACAGATGTATCGGTTTCACATGACTCAAGAGAAAATGCATCTTCTTATAATATTTCCTTTTTTAAGCTTTTAAGCCTTTCGGTAGGAGATAATGTGCAAATCGTTTTTAACCCTCTAGGAATTAATGTGAAAACGAGGATTATTTCTTTGGAATACAATCCTTTTTATCGTTACAACATTCAGGTGGAAGTTGGGAGATATAGGCCTAGCATTTCCGATACGTTCTACAAGATTGAAAGCTCGATGAACACGGTGGAAAACTCATTAACTCAAGTGGGTAGTTCGGTGGACGGTCTTCAATATCAAGTGTTCGATTTGGGAGTTTCTTATACCATTGTCAAAAAACTAACGATAGATGCTGGGTTTATTAACGTCACTTATGAAGTAGAAAAGGGAGAAACCCATCAATACTTTGCTCAATATAGCTATACCACGGATAGCGGTGGGAGAATTACTAGTATCACATTGGAAGATATTTTTTCAGAACTGCTATTAAAAGAGGTTTCTACTTTGCTGGTAGATGCTGCAAGATTTGAAATCACCTATGATGATGGAGCTACTGCCAGCTACAACTATACGACAGATAGTAGTGGCAGAATTACTGGAATTGAAAAGGTGGTGGAGGGATAGTATGAGTTACCATCGGAATTTTAATAATACATTAGCCATTTGGACCGCTTTTGGTGGCAGGGGCGACCTCATTCTTCCAATCCCCACCCTGAGTTGGCAAAAGAAAACGTACAGTAGTTTCGGCTATACCCAATATAACAGTGAAAAACAGATTAATGTCTATGATAATGGAGATGCAAAGATTGCCGTCTATCATGCAAAAACACCGTATATGTCCTATTACAATCAAACGACCGATCAATGGACAGTGGTTGACGTTCCTTGGTGGGGATACGGTGAACCAGAAATCCTTTATGCAGGTGGTGGTGTATTTTTAGCTAAGATCACCGGGTTAGCAAATATCATCGCTTCTTTTGATGGCATTACCTGGCATAATGCCGGTTACTGCGAAAATGCACAGAATGCCATGACTACCGGTGCTTATGATACAAATACGGGATCCGGAGTGGTTAGCTGGTGGTACTATAAGTCTCCTGTCTACTATACTTTTGATTCTTTAACAGAAAGAACAGCCTGGACATTGGTCGGTGCTGATGGAGCATCGGTTCCGATCTTTAAATACTTAACGACGCATAAAGGAAATTTTGTCGGAGTAGTAGGTGGCGATAAGTCGATTGCAATGGTTAGTTCTGCTAGTGCTGGTTCATGGACAACTACGATTCCTGAAGATTTAAATGAAACGACTTATATGTTTATTCGGTCTGTTAACGATAAGCTTTTTGTGATGAAATATCGTTATGTCAGCGGAGTTTATCATGTGAAATTATGTGTTATGAACGACAGTGCTACTGAGATAACGGAAACGAATCTTTCTCATGTTGGGGATCTTGCTAATAATAATATTGCGAATCCGCAAAACATTATCTGGATAGCGGATTGGGGAAAGTTTGCTCTATTATCAGCGGACGGACTGACTTGGGAAGGTGTGGAGCAACCGGGTTTTACTACATCCACCTATGACACATTTGGTGGGGCCATTTATGTTCCGGGGGATGGGTTTTATGTGAAGGCTAGCGGGTTTGTGTATTATGCTCCGTATTAAAAACTAAGAAAATCCAGGCGCTTTGTGACTTCGTAGTCACAGGCGTCTTTTTTATATAACTAAAACTGAATAGGAAGTAGGGGGGGAAAACATGGCAATACGGGAACTTTGGATATATGCACAAACGGTTATTGTGGCTATGGGTGGATGGTTGGGTTGGTTTCTTGGCGGTCTTGACGGCTTCTTGTATGCACTTATTACTTTTGTAATCATTGATTACATCACAGGCATAATGGTAGCAATTGTAAAACGAGAACTTTCTAGCGAAATTGGTGCTAGAGGCATTTTCAAAAAGATACTTATTTTCATTATGGTTGGTATTGCACATATTATAGATACTCGGATTATTGGTGACGGTAGTGCTATTCGCACAGCAGTCATCTTTTTTTATCTTTCAAATGAGGGGATTAGTATTATTGAAAATTCCTCAAGGATTGGACTTCCAGTACCCCAAAAACTTAAAGATGTGCTGGCGCAACTAAACGTAAAATCGAAAGGGGATGAGAAGAATGAACCTAAAGACTAAGTATATGACGAGGAATGATTGTTTTAAGAGTCCCTAGTTAACCGTTAAAAAATGGAATTTTTACAGCCGAATTGCATGTTTTTGAACAATAACAGTAATAATATAGTAAACAGTGTTTAAGCTATTTTATGTTGAAATGATATGATTTAGAGGTGTTATTTGTCAAGATAAAATCAAAAAAACTTGACGTATTATTTTTGCTAGCATAAAATAAAATAAGGAAGGTGGTGAGAAGTGATGAGTTATGCAAATTTGATTATAGAAGATGTAAAGAAATATCCAGAATTACAAATAATCGACGCCCAAAAAGTATATAAAGAAAAATTTAACCGTATTTCCGAACAGGCTTTTTATAAAACGTTTTCTCGCCTAACAAAAACAGGGGAACTCCGTAGGTTAACCAAAGGTATTTATTGCATTCCTAAAATAGGCAGATTTGGCACTGTTGTTTCTAACGAAAAAAATATTCTTGAATATTATCTTGGTACAAAAAGAAATAAAGGTGTCATTATTGGATATAGATTGTACAATAAATATGGATTAACTACACAAGTTGCGAAACAAGTAGAAATTTATTCGAGTGTGACACTACAAGAGAAGAAACAAATAAGAGATGTGTTGATTTATAAATTAAATGTAAGATTTGATGAAACAACCATTCGAATGATTGAATTACTTGAAGTTCTACAAAATTACAACAAAATTGAAGAACTGAATAAAAATCGGTTGATTTATTTTATAAAGGATTCCATTGCCTATTATGATGAGAATGTTTTAAGAAAGTTGATTAAATCAATTAGATATAAAAAAAGTACTCTCGCTTCTCTAAAGAACATTCTTGATTATTATGCTATTCAAAATACAGTTAATAACTATTTAAATGGAACATCTAAATATAACGAACTAACAATGGAGGATTTAAATGAATTTGCATCAAAATAATGAAGATTTCGAAGAGCTTATAGAGTTAGCTAGTCAAAAATTCAATCTTCCATTTAGTGCTGTAAGAAAGGATTATTTTATTACCAAGATTTTATATAACATTTCAGATAGTGAATTTTTTGATTGTGTTGTATTTTAAAGGTGGAACTTCATTAAGCAAATGTTTTCCAAATTCAATTGAAAGATTTTCAGAAGACATTGATCTAACTTTTATCCCTGAAGAAGGAATGTCAGACAAGCAAATAAGCAAAAGATTAAAGGTTATAGAAGAAACATTAATTGGACAAGGAAAATTCGAGAAAATAAACGGAGAAAGAAATAATAGAAATAAAAGTAGCTTTGTATGGTTTTTTGATGATCAAATAGACACAGAAAGAATAAAACTGGAAATAGGTTCTGAAGTGAGACCTCATCCTTTTACTGAAAAAACGTTAAAGTCATACATCCATGAGTTTTTAGAAAGCATAGAAGCTGATGAAGCTATTAATGATTTTGAGCTTAAAACAGTTAGAATAAATGTACTTGATATAGAACGTACATTTGTAGATAAATTAATGTCAATTAAACGGCATGCTCTGAGTGGTACTTTACCAAGTAAGGTTAGGCATATTTATGATGTTGTAAAACTGATTGATATGGATGAGATCCAAAATTTATTAGAGAATAAAGATGATTTAAGGGATATTATTCGATTAACAAAAGAAACAGATTCTAAGTATTTGGAAAAAAGAGATATCCCAGAACAGTACAATCCTATAGAAGCATATGACTTCGGTTCTTGGAAAGATCGATTTACGGATGATGTTAAATCCAATTATGAAGCACTCCATAAAACATTATTGTACACGGATCAGCAACAAAGTTGGAAAGAAGTTTATAGAGTCTTTAACAAAATAGACCAAGTATTAAAAGACATCGGGGAATAACAATGCTCGTTTAATTCCAGTATGAATATTTCATGTTTAGCACCTTATAAAAATAGGGTGCTTTTTTAATGCCATTTTATAGAAAGTGGGGAGGATAGAATGAATATAAAAACTAAGTATATGACAAGGAATGATTGTTACAAAGCAGGTAGAAAAATCACGCCTCAAGGGATTATGATTCATTCAACAGCAACTCCAGGTGTAATGGCGGCAGACTGGTTTAGTCGTTGGAACAAATCATACCAAGCTGGAGAAACGAGTAGGCAGGTTTGTGTACATGACTTTTTGGATGATAAGGAAGTTTGGCAGTACTTACCTTGGAATCATCGAGGTTGGCATGCTGGTGGAGGGGCCAACAATACTCATATTGGTTTTGAAATCTGTGAACCAAGTGGCTTCTCTTACGGGAGAGGATCGGCGATGGTTGGTTATGATGTATCAAAGCGAGAAGCTTATTTTAGAAAAGCGTGGAAAAATGCGGTGGATTTTTGCGTGATGATGTGTAAAGAGTACGGACTTAATGAACGTGATATTATTTGTCACTCGGAAGGGAATAAAAAAGGAATTGCAAGTAACCATGCAGATGTCATGCATTGGTTCCCTAAGCATGGTGAGAATATGAATTCCTTCCGTGCAGCGGTTAGGTCTGCTTTAGATGAAACAAATCCATCTTCCACATTGCCAGAAGGCGTTAATGTTGGTGACGTAGTAGTAATCAAAGAATCGGCAGATAAGTATTATCCGGGTGGAGCCAACATTCCTAACTGGGTAAAACAAGATACTTATCATAAAGTGATTCAGATCGTTTCAAATGGAAAGCCAGTTGTTAAAGGTGGCAAAGCTTGTGTTCTTTTAGGGAAAAAGGTAGATAAGAAAAGTGGTAAAGAATCTGCGGGTATTATGAGTTGGATTAACGTAGGAGCTTTAACCGTTATCACTCAATCTACTAAAAATGAAAAGGCGACAAACAAATACTATCGAGTACAAGTTGGAGCTTTCTCGAAAAAGGAAAATGCTGAAGCAATGCTAGAAAAAGTGAAGAAAGCTGGGTTAGAAGGTTATATTAAGCATAATTAAAATATGAACAGTGACTGAATTGTTTGCACTTATTTGTCCGCTTTTAAATTTATGAGCGGACTTTTAGGTGCTTTTTTAATGTCTTTACGAGATACATAAGGGCTATTAAAAAGCATGAAGTTAGCACCTATTTTTATCCCTTAATTACTTGCTATTCGGATGAAATTAAGTGATATATACAATAACCAAAAAAGCTGAAGAACCTTGAGACCAAGCGTCTTCAGGCGGAATATTTTTTGATGACCTTGATTGAATAGAAGGGTCCTGGTGTAACCGTCAAGTAAAAATGATCAATTTTTCACAATTAATTTTGACCACTTTTCACCAATTAAGATTGACCATTTATCAGTTGAATAGAGTCTTTCGATATTTCATCCGAATACTGTCTGTTTCTTCTCCGAAAGTAATGACCTCACTCCGATGGAGTAGGCGATCTAAAATTGCTGTTGTTAAGGTTGGGTCTCCTAAAAATTTCCCCCATTCATTTGGTCCTTTATTTGAAGTTAGAATAAAGGCTGCTTTATCATATAAGTCATAAACAAACTGAAAAAATAGATTAGCCTCTTGAGACTCGTAGGTCATGTACATGACATCATCAATAATAATAAGATCTGAGCTAATGATCCTTTTGTAACGTGTTCTGGACTTGCTAATGTGATCTCGTGTCTTCAAGATGTAAATAAGGTGAGACATAGGGATGAAAGCAACTTGGTACCCTTGATCTATTGCGTGAATCCCTAGGGAAATAGACAGATGCGTTTTGCCATTATGGAAAGCTTTCCATAATGGGAATTATCGCAAGTTTTTGTTTATGGAAAGATATTCTTTAGAAAGCGATATATTCGTGACATATCAAAGAATATCTTTCCATAATATTTTTTATCTACAGAAATCCTGTAACCACTTCAATAGGTTGGTATCCTCATCCCAAGTAGGGGTATCCTGCGTTACAACCTCCATATAAGCAGATTCCAATGCTTTTCTTTTCGTTTCTGTATTTGCTCTTAAATAGATTTCTGTTGTAGTCACATTTACATGTCCCAACAAATCTCTTATATAAATCAGTTTGAAGGACCCATCCTACGAATTTGCAGGTATCTATGCAGATGAAGGAATCTCAGGACGTTCCTTGGAAAAGCGAGATCAATTAAACCGACTCTATTTGATTCTTTTAGAAATATGTATTTATCATTTGAGTTATTATTAAGCTTACAAACAGTAAGAAGGCGAGGAGAAAAAGAAGGAGATTGGTTAAAAAGGGCTTTGAATGAATTCAAACAATTACAGCAAATTTCTCATTTGTTGAAGCCTTTGAATGCTAATGCTAATGCTACAGATAAATTCTACAAACAAATATATGTTGATGTTAGATGTTGCCTTTTTCATGCTAAAGAGGGAAAGAAAAGGTTATTACCACAAAACTTAGGTGATCGAAAAAAGGTAGGAGAATCTTTAGATATATTAACGCAAGTCGTTTTGATGTTGGCGAGTAAGTTATTGAATACAAATAGAGAAAATTCTGTAATAACAAATATCGGATTTGCTTCTTTAATAGATAATGCTCTAAATGATACAAAAATATTGTTATCAAATAGTGATAAAGCTTTAAGCAAGGCTGAAACATTATCTGATTCTATACATAAAGAGTCATTTTCGTTTAGGTCGTCTTTTTCTAAGGATTTATCAATTCCTGGATTGAGATTTGTTGCAGCAAGTATTGACCCTTCTAAAATAATGAATGTTGACACAATAAACAGATTTGCTTTGCAAGTTGAGGAGGAACTTTTTTCTGTTCATCAAATCAGTAAGGGGTTAACCTTAGAAAATGTAGATGATTTACAATTTCAATTAGGGTATAGGTTAGATAATAAAAATCTACCCAAAAGACGATTTAAATATTAATTTAAACGAAAATAATGAACTTACTTTCACAAAAGCTCCTCAATTCATTGGAGTGTCAGAAAGGCTCATAAAGAGTTTTCTTTCAAATATTGGTTTAATTAGCCTGTCTCTGGGGAATATAATGAATGTACATGTTTTTTTAATATCCGCTAAAAATAATGAAATTATACTGACTGAATAATTGTGTTTTTTAAACTTTCTGTGTAACAATTTAGATATTAGCGCATAATATAATGTATAATACTTCTCCCAAAAAGGTGGGAAAAGAGTACGAATTTCCTAAAACTCATTGACATACTTTTTGATTTAGATGATTATATAAAGAGGAGATCCTCTGCCAGATAGTGAGGAACTTTAAAAGAGGAGATCCTCTGCCAGATAGTGAGGAACTTTAAAAGCGGAGATCCTCTGCCAGACAGTGAGGGATTTTAAAAGCGGAGATCCTCTGCCAGACAGTGAGAAATTTTAAAAGTGGAGATCCTCTACCAGATAGTGAGGGGCTTTAAAAGCGGAGGTCCTCTGCCAAACAGTGAGGTGAAAGGCAAGGTAACTTAACGGTTACCTTGTTTTAATATGGGGAGAGAAAATGGAGAATAAAATACGATTCTATGAAGTGACTGATACATACATAGACTATTGCAGAAGGTTTGATACAAGAGTACCAGAAAATAAGGTGGAAAATAGAAAGCATCCACGAAAATACGTGGGTATATTTTTCGAAGTAGAAGGCTTTAAGTACTTTGCGCCATTATCATCTCCCAAGACAAAACACACGACGATGAAAGAGAAAGTTGATTTCATGAAGGTAGAAGACGATGATGGATTGTATGCTGTATTAAACTTAAATAATATGTTTCCTGTTCCAAATAGTGAAATAGTAGAATTTGAGTTTGATGAAATACAAGATACAAAGTATCGTGATTTACTAGAGAAAGAATTCCTTATTTGTAGAGGAAGAAGAGAAAAGATAATTAAAAATGCGCACAAGGTATACGAAATTGTTACTGTCAATAAAACACGAAGTTTTATTGGACGCTGTAATGATTTTAAATTGCTTGAAACTAAATGCAAGGAATACGAAACTCAACAAAAGGCTATAACCACTAACTAATTAAAGGTTTGTTTATAGGAAGGAAAAGGGCTCATCTCCATTCAAGGAGGTGGGCCTTTTTTGCGTTTTTTAGGGTGGAATTTGCATTAAAAATGAATCAAGGAATTAGAAGGAGAAAGGAGGGAAATTAACCGTCTATATAATAGTAGAAACTCGGATTATTTAATCTATATTTTGCGTATTTTTATCCATTCAGCCTCACGGCGTCTCTTGCCCATCGAGGCGTTCTTTTCCTAGATGAATTAGGGGAGTTTTCTAAGAAAACACTTAATTTTGCGTGCCTGTCACCGCCCGAATATTCTTGTTTCACAGGATGTTCCACGGGGGTTCGTATACATAATTAGAGCCAAGGGGGGCAGGTACCATGACCAGTTATAAAGTTTGGTAGGGAAGACGAACGAGTCCGAGACTACTTGAAAAGTATTTGAATCAGATAAATGATTTTTTTCTCAGGAGAGAGTGTATCTGGGTATTAAATAGCAATGACAACGTTGATCAGAAACCAGGGACACTTTGAGGAAAGACCTAACGAGGCTATCAATACATCGGTGATGGCTATTTGGATTCAGTCTCATTTTGGTAAAGAACTATCCTATAAAAATAAAAAGCTAAATCGTAATGATGTTATTTTAGAAAACTGATATATAAACTCCTATTTGAAAGGATTTATAACCGTAGTTAAACAAACGTTTGTTTAAATATCCTTTATTTTTCCATATAGTAAGATATGGATCTTAGAAGTCTACTTTAGTTTTTGATACACTTCCTTCGTGTGAGTGAAGATCTAGGAAGCCTATCAATGTCCTGCGGGGCAGGTGAGAGCACGCAAGTAATCCTCAACGCCGCATAGCGGAAACGAGCATTTCACAAACACGGAGAATCAACAGGCATTTTAATGATGTATTTTTAATTTAATTGGACTTATTCGTAGTTTTGTTCGGAACCACCGCACAACAAAAACAGCACCAACTAGAAAGTTGGTGCTACTCAATTGCTTCATTAAGCCATCAAAATCTCTTCCACATTACGTTCCACAACGCGAGCGCCTTTCTTGCTCACAAGGTCGCCACCAGATGACGTAAAAATGTTAGTTGTCAATATTGCATCCATCGCTGCATCTAGAGCTAAGGAATCAACCGGCTCAATCGGGTTGTCGATCGAAATGGAAACCGTCTTGCTCTCTTCATTTAAGAATTGAAGCTGTAGTGTTTTAGCCAATGTGATCTCCTCCTTTCCTTATAGAGTCGAGTGAGTGAATGATTACTCACCTAATAGATTTGTGTCGTTACGTTCAATGCCAACGATTGGGTACTGCTGCAAGCTAAATACGCTTTGTGCTACAGCAAAAAGATTATCCACTGTTGCAGTGGTCTTGATGTTGTTGAAGTTTTTGCTCTTCGTCGTCATCTTTCCCTTTTCATCCACACCCGTTTCAAATACCAAACGAAGCTGTGAATCTGATAAAAATGCTTGTGCCATGTCTATCACCTCCTTCACTCAATATATAGAGAGTTTCATAGAAAAAGGGGTTGATGATTTCATAATTTATTCGGGAGCCACGGGACAGATACCATGGTCTAGTTCTCAAGATTATGTGTGTCAATGAACCTGTCTCCCTGAACCCTTTAATGGAAGCAGTGGGAACCGTCCCCGTGCTTCTTGAGTAGATGAACTTGGTTCAGGTATTAGGAATACTTACAAATATAACAAAATCTATTCAGGTGCAGAACCTACTTTTATTGAAGGGGATGTTTTTAAGACAATTATCCCACTAGTTTCCCAGGCTTCCGAGCAAGCTACCGGGCAAGTTACCGAGCAAGTTACCGAGCAAGCTGATGAAGAAATTAAAAAGCTGTTAGAATTTTGTAAAGTACCTAGGTCTAGAAATGAAATGCAAGAATTTATGCATCTACACCACAGAGAACATTTCAGAACCAAAGTATTAAATCCATTGATTAAAGGCGGATTATTAAAATTAACTATACCTGATAAACCAACAAGTCCAAAGAAAAAGTACTATACATAGTTTTACGTGCCTGTCAGCACCGGGATTACG
>NZ_JBMERO010000040.1:0-22159 GCF_049310945.1 Bacillus sp. DJP31
AAAACGGCAATTATTGAACTGGAAGGAAATCGATATGATGTAGATTCCTCATTACGAGGGGTTAGTGGATGCCTTTGGCCTTCCTTTAGCCCCACAGCATGAAGTAAATCTAGGAAAAGATCTTTTTCAGTTTGAAAATATCCAAATTTCTTAGAAGAAAAATCTGAGGAATACGGATATTTTATAAGAACTGATAACGTAGCATAGGTAAGATTTCCACCATAATGATCGTTTAAGAACTGTAATTTAGATAGTATTCTAATGGTTTGAGGGTTACCATCATACTTTAAAAAATCTTGTTTTTGAGCATGGGTAACTCCTCTTCCATCCTTCTCAAAATTTAAATATTCTTCACTATAAAACCATTCTTTGAACCAGTTTTGTATAATGTACTCTCCATAATGACCAAACGGACAATTACCCAGATCATGTACTAAACCCGCTGTGGCTAATAAAGATGGAATTTTATCGGCATGATCATAGGTGAACGATGAATCCAATTTACTATTTAGAATGTTGGTGGATATATGGTGTCCTAATGATCTAGCTACTCCAGATACTTGAATAGAATGAGTTAACCTTGTATGAATAAAATCGTTTTTCTGTAAAGGAAAAACTTGTGTTTTATCTTGTAACCTTCTCATTGAAGAGAAGGTTACAACTGTATCATAATCTTGTTCAAATCCATTTCGAAAATCTTCTTTATACAGACTATATTGAGTTTTTCTTCGTTCTTCAGACAACAACTGGTTCCAATTAAACATGAAGTCTCTCCCTAATTTCAAAAAAATTATACTGTAACTTTTGCTTTCTCAATAAAAGGTATTAAAATTCTAGGTGATGCAATTCCTGTGTTAGAAATTGTATGCGTTGCACCTGTAATATTAAATCGCTTTGTTTGTTCGTTTCCAAAGTACGTACAACTATGAGATTCAATCCACCCATGTTCTACGGACCATATTTGAACATCAAACTTTTGTTTATGATATCCTTCGTCTTGGTCAGTAACATCAATCACGCGATACTGAATATCATGCTTCTCTAAAAATGAAGTAGCGTTATCTAATAGAAAATGGAATTTTTCTTTCCAATCTTTTTCCTCACAAAAACAATACTGTTCAATCTTTGTAAATTCCTTTGTACGAATTAAGTCAATGTATTCTTTTTCATATCTGAAGCAAGAATTTTTGGCATAAATAAACATTGGTTCAACTCTATTATTCTCAAAATACTCTAAAATGCCAGTTTCAGCAGAACCAGATAAACAATGTCCATGTTTATGGTTACGATCATCTACAAGAAGTGTTTTCTCCGGTGGCTGTGCTTCTTGCTTTAAAAAGGTTTCATACCGAATCGTAGACGGAATTGATAAATAATTAAAACCCTTTTCTTCTAATAATTCACAATATTCATCCTGTATCTTCTTCTCTAGTCCAGAAAGCTTGAAATCTAAATTATAGATACCATTACTCACCTTGTAATTCATTAGCAATCACCCTACTTCTTGTTCTAGAGAATTTTAATAAATCATCAACAGTCAGGTTATAATGTTTTTGTGTATAGCCTTCAATCGCTCCAACTATATCAGATAATTCAACAAGGAGCATTACCTTATCTCTTTGCTTTTCTGCATCCATAGCCTCATATAATTCTTCTCTAATTTTTGATAACTCTCCATATACACCCTTTTCAATTTCGAGAAGCATGGGGACGGTTCTCTTGCTTCCATTAAGCAGAAGAACTTTCACCATGCTTCTATACAAGATAAACTACTAGACTTAAACCAATCGTAAACACAAATGAACTTCTTCTGCTCGCCCAATCGTTTTCTTAAATTCAAGTGGCTCATAAAAACTTAGAAGTTCACTAACCTTTCTTTGACTTTCGATCTCATCCATATCCTCTCCACTAGGAGGAAAGGGTTTGAGTAAAATAAAATCGATACCTAAAGCTTTGCAGTAATTAATAATCTCTTCCATTGCTTGGGTGCCATACCCTTTTCTTTGGTACTCTTTCCCAATAGATAAATCTGATAAAATTGCGATCGTTCCATATACACTGATTGTATTGTCATCATAATCGTTTTCTTCATACACCGCTACATCACTTACACCAAGTTCTCTAGCGAATTTCCATACAGGATCATCATGTGTTGCCTCTTCTTCAGTTAAATCTACTCCTTCTTTCTTCCACATTTCGTATTCTTCGGCTTCAAACTCATTGTTAAAAATCCTAACTGAACTGACAGTTTGGTAAAGATGCAGCTCAAGCCCATCGCAAAGTTCTCGTATCGAAGGAGAGTCAGCATGTTTAGTTGAAAATACAATCATTTCTCCTTGACCAATATTGGTTTCATCCTCTTCATCGTCTATTAATAGAATGGTCATATCTTTTTGAATGTAATTAACTACGTCTTCCAAAAATGTAGATTCCATTTTGACATTTAAAAACATAGAAGTTCCTCCACTATTCTCATACTATAACTGCTTTCCATTTAATAAAGGATTTTATCACCTAATCTAATTTAACCATCAACACTCTTGCTTATTGGGGTTCCTACTTTAAAATTATCACAAAATAACCAGTTCGACATGAAAATTAGTAGGATTTGGTTTTCTTTTTTTAGGAATCAGTGAAGATACGATTCTGTTCTATTAAGGACAAGTTTTATGCACAAAAAGGCGAGACTAGTAGTTGGTCATAAGCATTTATATCCAAAGTCCCTACCCCCCCTATGAAGCAAGCATGGTAATAGTTCTCTTGGGTCCATTTGGAATCAGAAGAACAATCCCTAAGCTTCTATTTTTTCCTTGGCCGTTCTATTCTCTTATAAGAAAAATTATAACTTTTCTTATAAAATTCGAAAATCAATGTCAACGTTGTTTTAAAAATTCACTTAAGAGTTCTTCAAAGAACAAAGATAAGATTATTGTAGAAGACGCGGGCTTACCCTCACTCACCTAACCCGTTTCAATTATTCGAGAAAAATGGATTTGGAACACTTAGTAGCTGCCTAGCTGAAAAAATAGAAGCATGGTGCAATGATCAAAACGATGAACTTGTGATCGCGGCAATGAAACTAGCATTATAGAAGAAGTATGGAGACAGACTGTCCTCTTGCTTCCATTTGGAAGCAGAAGAACCGTCCCCATGCTTTCCTTTGTCAACTTTAGTACTACTTTCAATTTTAGAATGTACGCGACTTCTTAAGTTATTCGGCATAAATTGAGGTTATCCTTGTTTATAGCCTGACAAAATTTTTGGGACATGGAACCTGTCCCCATGGTCTTAAGCTGCTTACACTACCAGTCTGACCTTTTTTAGGGATCTGGCTAGAAAATGCAAGAGTCAAGTTATTAAGCATAAAAAAAGGTAATCGCAAGAACCCACACTTGTCGATTACCACCATCACTAAGCCTTTACTTCAGTCGTAGATTCATACAATTCCATAGCCCGATCCACTGAATACCCATCTTTTACAATAGAATGAATGGCCTTGATCATCGCAACTGGATGTGAAGATTGCCAAATGTTTCGTCCCATATCAACGCCTGCAGCACCTTGGTTCATGGCATTATAGGTAATGTCGAGGGCTTCCCGGATGGTATCAAACTTAGGGCCTCCAGCGATTACAATGGGTACTGGACATGTACTTGTTACCCTTTCAAAATTATCACAGTAATAGGTCTTTACAATATCAGCACCCATTTCTGCTACCACTCGTGAGGCTAGGGCTAGGAATCTAGTATCTCTTTTCTCAAGCTCTTTACCTACTGCTGTTATCCCTAAAACAGGTATTCCGTAATCATGTGCTTCTGTGACTACATGTGCTAGGTTTGTAATGGTTTTTGTTTCATTTTCAGAGCCAACAAATACAGATACACCAACACCTACCACATTATGTCGGACTGCTTCTTTTAAAGAAGTCACAATGGTTTCATTCGATAAATCATTCAGTACAGTAGGACCGCCTGATACTCGAAGAACCATTGGTTTCTCTGTATCGTCAGGTATACACGCTGCAAGTGTACCTCTTGTTAGATATAAAGAATCGGTGTATGCCAATAGATCCTTTACTGTTTCGCCTGGCTTTTCAAGTCCTGTAATAGGGCCTAAAAAATATCCATGGTCAATAGCAAGCATAACGGCTCTACCATTTGGTAAAATCTTATTTAATCGGTTTTTAAATCCCCAGCTCATTGTTTATTCTCTCCTTTATATAAATCTGGTTTTTCAATCACAACGGAATCATTTCTACCTATGTGTGGTGATTTAATGAAGACGGCTTTAAAATTCTGGTTAGAATTATTAATTAAGTAATGGGAGTCATGCGGCCAGCATTGAATCATATCCCCAGGTTTTGCTTGAACTCTCTCGTCATTAATATAAAAATCTATTTCTCCTTCGAGAATATAGAAAATCTCTTCACATTCTGTATGGTAATGGTTTGGAAAATCCTGTCCAGGCAATAAAACTACAACACCTACATCTACATTCGGCCCCTTAGTTAGGTATTTAGGTCCATTATCACCAAAACGATACTCAAAATCGTTTTCATTTACTTTCTTCATCCATTCACCTCCCTTCAGATTAAGTTAAACCTGGTGCTTTCCACATATGAGTTGTTAATCCTTGATCAGCTAATTGCAGCTGAATTTGATAAATCTTCCTCCAATTTTCATAGATTTCTAGATAAGCTTTGTGGTTTTCCATGTTTGGCTGGTGTATTCTCTCCCATTTCACAACTTCGGATACAGCTTCATCAATGGAGGTGTATAATCCCACACCAATACCTGCATAAAGTGCCGTTCCTAACGCCGCCGCCTCTTTAACGACAGGGACTCTAACTGGAATCCCTAATACGTCTGATACTATTTGGCTCCATAGCTTACCTTTTGAAGCACCACCAGCGAATATTACTTCCTCTGGATAAAATCCCGTAACTTCATGTATGAGTTTTAAGTTTCCTAGTGTAATAAGAGCAGCGTTTTCTTGAAGTGCTTTAAATAATTCTTTTTTACCTGTAATTTGAGGATCTAGACTGAGGTTAAGAAAGGATGGTGCAGCGTGTTTCCATGACATGTAATTCATGATGTCTGAAAATATAGGAATGATTCCATTCGACCCAACTGGTACGTCTTTTGCCTTTTCTTCTAATATTTCATAAGGGTCTTGACCCGTGAGAATTGCTTCTTCTTTCTCTTTGTCACAAAAAGTATCACGAAACCATCTCATTACGAGTCCTGGGAAGAATGCAATGGTTTCTAACTGCCAAAGTCCTGGCACAGCATGACAATTCACCCTAATTCGTCCTTGACCATCTAAATGAGGAGATTTTATATTCACTTCTTGCTGCCAAAAGGATCCACCAGATACGACGGTTTGTTTTTCTTTAACAGCCCCAACTCCAACAGATGCCATTTGGGCATCGCCACCTCCAGATACAACAGGAGTACCCTCCATGAGCCCAGTTATAGAAGCGATTTGTTTTGTAACATTTCCAATGACTGTACCTGCTTCGTTGACTTGTGGAAATATATTGGATTTTATCTCACATAAAGTTGCTATAGCTTGTGTCCAATCTCTTTTTTCTAAATAGAAAATCCCAGTTGTGCATCCATTTGAAGGATCAACCTGTAATTGTCCTGATAATTTGTATAAGATCCAATCATTAATCATGGAAATTAAACTGGCTTTTTCATAGATTTCTGGTTTATGGGTCTTTAGCCATAACAACCGCGGTATAGCACCTAAAGCAAACGTTTGACCTGAAACAGAATATATTCTTCCCTCGAGGGTCGGGTCTAGGGTTTTCAAGTATCTTACTTCCTCTGAAGCACGTGCATCTACATTGGCACAAGCCCATATTTCTTGGCCAAATTGATCATATAAAACAAAGCCTTCTCTCATACTTGTAGCACTTATTCCTTTAATTTCTCTCGAATCTACACCAGTTGAAGCCATAACTTTCTTAATGCAATCTACTGCTAGCTTCCAGTTTGATAAATAATCAAAATCCACGGATCCTGGATACTTCTCATCAGACAAGTGCGTCCATTCATATTGAGAGACGCCTATTTGGTTTCCTTCCCTATCAAAAAGTACGGCTCTTATACTCCCTGTTCCCGCATCAAGTGCTAATATGTGTTCCATTCTTAGAATTCACCTCCATATCCATTAAAGAGACAGCAGTTGTCTCGTCCGTAATCATAGTATGAATATATCCTCCCTTTAACGCTCCATATATGGCATCTATTTTTCTATCACCTCCTGCAACAGCAATCACATTGTTTAGCGATTTTAAGTTTCTAAGATTTAAACCAATAAGTCTTTTGTGGTGAGGCAGTGATAGAACTTTACCATTACGATCAAAGAATTGACCTAAAATATCGCCTACTGCATTCTGTTGTTTGATAAAAGTAAGCTCATTCAACGTCATTTTTTCCTCCTGAATAATAGTCGCATCCGGAGAAATACCACCAATCCCAACCACAATGTATTTCGATAAGCTCCCTAACTCTAAGATTTCTTTGATTGAAGGTTCATTGAGGAAGCTTTCGGCCATTTCTTCTGTTGATGCAAGAAATGGGGCTGGAATGACATGGATTTCATGAAATCGTTCCATTCCTCCATCTTGCGATCGTCTGTTATGAAGATAGTAGTTAACTCCTCCAGTTAACGTTACGACCGATATTTGACTGTTTGGGTCAAGTGTCAAATAATCAATGGTTCGAGAAACAGCCCTTCCCCACCCTAGACCTACTAGGTCATTGGCTTGGAGCTTATGATGTAAGTATTGAGCGGCGGCACGTGATAAACTGTCACTCAATTCTCTTTTATTTAGTGGTGCAGGAATAATAAAGGCATTAGGCACAGAAAAGGTTTCCTTAAACTCCTTTTCGATCGTTAAACAATTGGTTCCTTGTCCTTTGATTTGAAACTGAACAATTCCCTCTATTCTGGAACGCTCCAAAAGCCTAACTACCTTCGTTCGAGATAATTCAAGTAACTCGGCTATCTCGTTTTGAGTAAGATTTTCTTTATAGTAATACCAAGCCACTTTTATCAGCATGTTTTCTGTATATCTATCATGACTCATCACAGTTACACTCCTCAACAAATGTTCGCCCTGTAATTTTTTGTTCGAACTTACCAAAAATATATCCCGACTTTTTAAACAAAAGAACTAATTTTATGATTTTTAGAAAATTAAATAATTTGTGGGAATAATTGATATACCAACTGTGTAAATAAGTAACAAGCATTTATTCTTACATGAACTTTTTAGTTGGTTATGTTCTTTTGTTCAAAATGTAAGCGTTTTTATTGGAATTCGATAATGGTGGTGAAATGATGGGTAGTCAACCTATTCCTTTAGTAGAGATTAAAGAAATGTATAAACAATTTGCTGGAAATCCAGTATTAAAGGGTATCTCTTTATCTCTTAATAAAGGTGAAATCCATGCAATTGTAGGAGGAAATGGTGCAGGAAAGTCAACGTTAATGAAAATTATTACGGGTTTATATAAAGCAGATGATGGGCAGGTGAGTATTAAAGGAAAACAGGCTCATTTCTCTTCCACGTTTGGAGCACATCTTTCTGGCGTTTATCTTGTACCACAAGAGCCTCTTATCTTTCCAAACATGACAATAGAAGAAAATATAACAATTGGACTTCCAGGTTCAAAATCAAACTTAAAAGAAAAGGTTGAAAATATCATTAATAAGCTGGGCTGGAAGCTAAATCTCCACCAAAGTGCCCTTACGCTATCCATTGCAGAGCAGCAGTTAATCGAGATTACTCGTGGCCTTGCTCGAGAAGCGGAGATCCTTATACTTGATGAACCTACCTCTACCCTAACTTTCGGTGAAATTGAATCCCTTTTTCAAACGATAAAACAACTTACATCTGAAGGACTTGGGGTGTTTTATATAACTCATCGCCTTCCTGAAATTTTTCAACTAGCCAACAAAGTCTCTATCCTTCGTGATGGAATTATTTCTGCACAAGGTAACGTATCAGAATTTACTTATGATAGATTACTAGCAGGGTTACTTCCTGAAAATATGTCTCAAAATAAAAAACAGTACAACGTAAACGTTCCAATCACTAAGCAAGCTAAAAACAAGAATTCAAACCATCTCGTGTTACGAGTGAACCATCTCTCTGGAAAACGTTTTAATGATATAACATTCACTCTTAATTCTGGAGAAATCTTAGGTATTGCAGGTGTCGTTGGAGCTGGTCGTACAGAGCTAGCGGAAGCCATATTTGGACTAACCGATTCAGAATCAGGTGATATTTTCTTAAATGAAATCAATATAAAGAAATTATCCATTCATCAACGAATTAACGAAGGACTTGTTTATGTCCCAGAGGATCGCCATAAAAACGGTATTTTCTCACTTACTTCTATTCAAAACAATATTTCCTCTACAATTCTTCATCGTCTAAGTAAATTTCTACTACCCTTTCAACAGGAAAAAGCAATTGCCACAAAATTTGTTTCTGAACTACAAGTGAAAGCAACTTGTGTTAACCAAGAAGTAAAGGATCTATCTGGTGGTAATCAACAAAAAGTTGTTTTATCGAAGTACCTAGCTGCGACTCCAAAGGTCATCATTCTAGACGAACCCACTAGAGGAATTGACGCAGGTGCGAGAAAGGATATCTACCGAATCATTCAGGAATTAAAGCAAGATGGTCTAGCCGTTCTATTAATTTCCTCTGATATGGAAGAGATTGAAAGTCTAAGTGATCGAGTCATGGTGATGCATGAAGGAAATCTCGTTAAGACCCTGGAAAAAGAAGACATACAGTCTGACACGATCACACGCTATGCATTTGGTGTAGGAAAAGAGGTAATCACGTGAGTAACGCGGTTATTCGTTTTTTAAAAGCAAGAGAACTTTCCATACTTGTCTTCATGATTGCGTACATCTTATTTGTAGGCTCTATTAATCAAGATTTTCTTGCAGGAGATTCTATCTCACTATTAGTAAAGGCTAGTGTGATTCTCTTAGTAATGGCCATTGGTCAATCGTTTGTGTTATTCACTTCTAATATTGATGTTTCGGTCGGTTCCTTGATGGGATTATCTGCTGCTGTATGCGGTGTTTTACTAACATCTGGAGTTACGATTTGGCTAGTTTTACCTATTGTCATTTTAGTAGGTGCATTTGTCGGATTGATCAATGGAGTTGGCGTGGCTTATTTAAAGATACCCTCCATCATTATGACACTTGGGATGCTTGGTGTGATTAGAGGTACGATGCTCATTTACACAAAAGGAATGTGGATAGAAGATATTCCTAACTTTTTTAAGAAACTATCGGGGTTAAAGTTTTTAGGACTTAATTTCCCAGTCTGGATTGTTCTACTTCTCTTACTCGTAGCCCACTTATGTCTAACACGAACAAAATTCGGCCGTTATTTCTATGCGGTTGGTGACAACGTGGAAGGAGCTAGATTAGTAGGGATCCCTGTTAAGAAAGTAACCGTACTTGCCTTTATTCTTTCAGGTGTTTCTGCAGCTATAGCTGGGATGGTATTTGTTATGAATATAGGGTTTGTTCCAAATCAAACTGGAACTGGACTTGAATTACAGGTGATTGCAGCAGCTGTTCTTGGTGGTGTTAGTTTAACAGGAGGAATCGGAAGTGTTGTAGGAGCTGGTATAGGAGCCCTATTCTTTACAGTTATTAATAATTCATTAATCTATCTAAAGATACCGGCCTATTGGAATAATGCGATCTCTGGTTTCCTTCTTCTAGTCATTGTTGTCGGAGATTCTAGGTTTCAAGAATTTTTGAAGAATTATAGCTTTAAGAGACAACAAATTGTAGAAGATGCTGCTTCTTTAAAAGGAGGTGAAAACCCAGATGAAAAAAATAAAATCATTCATTAGATGGGAATTAGTCTTGTGTTTTCTAATCCTATTAGAATGTATTCTATTTGGGATTATCTCACCTGGCTTCTTGAATGTAAGCAACCTGCTATATAGTATGAATGATTTTGCCTATATTGCTCTAGCTGCCATTCCGATGACCTTCGTCATTATAACGGGAGGGATTGACGTTTCAGTGGGTTCCATTATGGGCTTGGCTTCTATTGTGTTAGGGGTTCTTTGGATCAATGGCCTAACAGTATGGATCGCCGTTTTACTAGCCCTTGCAGTCGCGGTTTTAGCTGGTACGGTAAATGGAATGTTGGTTGCCTATACAACCGTTCAGCCTCTTGTTATAACCTTAGGTGGGATGTTCCTATTCTCAGGGATTGCACTTGTTATCTCTGGTGGATCGAGTGCTTCAGGCTATGAGGGAATTAGTGGTTTTCCAAATCTCTTTGTAGACATTGCAAATGGGCAAGTATTAGGGATACCTAATCCCATTTTGATTTTACTTACATGTATTTTCCTTTTCGGTGGTTTACTTCACTATACACGATATGGACGAAACGTGTTTTTAGTGGGGATTAATATAAAAGCCGCTAGGTATAGTGGCGTTCATACAAAGTGGACGGTCATGAGTACCTATATGTTATCGAGTCTTGGAGGTGGTATTGGCGGTATCATCCTAACATCTTACTTTAGTTCAGCTAGATCCGATTTAGGAGCAGAAGCAGTTTTACCTGTCATTACAGCTGTTGTTTTAGGGGGAACCTCTATCTTTGGCGGGAGAGGAAGTGTGTTAGGAACGGCGATTGCGAGTATCTTTATTGGTATTATGCAATACGGTCTTCAAATGGCAGGACTCTCAAGTCAGCATATAAGTGTCGTAATTGGTTCTATGCTAATTATTTCAGTATTCTTACGAGATTCAAATTGGCATTCTATTCATCATCTACTTGCGAATATCGTTTCCAAAGATCCTAATCTTGTATTAAAAAAATAAGGGGGCAATGAAAAATGAAACGTATGAGAGTTATAGGAGCATTGGTGTTATCTATAGTCATAGTTTTCTCCCTAGCAGCATGTAATAATGCCGGTCCAAAAAGCAAAGAAGATGTTAAGCTAGCGTTTATCCCTAAACTTACGGGGGTTGGATTCTTCACTTCAGGTGGTCTAGGTGCAGAGGAAATGGCGGACTCACTAGGTGTTCAATTCAAATATGACGGACCGACTGAAGCAACCGTAGCAGGTCAAGTACAGTATATTAATAACTTTGTGAACCAAGGCTATGATGCGTTAATGGTTTCATCCGTTTCTGTCGATGGCTTAAGCCAAGCACTAAAGCGTGCAAAAGATAAAGGTGTCAAAATATTAACATGGGATTCAGATGTTAACCCAGAAGACCGCTCCTTCTACATCAACCAAGGAACACCTGAGCAATTAGCAGAACTTTTGATTAAAATGACAGCTGATCAAATCGGCGACAAAGGAAAGGTTGCCTTTTTCTACTCCAGCCCTACCGTGACAGACCAAAACCAATGGGTAACAAAAGCAAAGGAAATGATCGCAGCTGATTATCCAGGATGGGAAATTGTCACAACACAGTATGGAGAAAACGATGCCCAAAAGTCTCTAACAGTTGGAGAAAGTATCCTAAATACTTACTCAGACATTGATGCCATCATATGCCCAGATGCAACAGCCCTCCCAGCCATGGCTCAAGCCGCCGAAAACCTTGGTAAAGCTGGTGAAGTTGTCATTACAGGCTTCTCCACACCAAACGTTATGCGAGACTATGTAAAAAGAGACACTGTAGAGCAATTTGGCCTCTGGGATGTAAAAAAACAAGGTGCACTTGCAGCGTATGTTGCTTACTTAATGACTGTTGAAGGAAAGGACCTCAAAGTGGGCGACGAATTTGAAGTTCCAAACATCGGTAAAGTAAAAATTGAGCCCAATACAATTCAAGGGTATGAGTATACGGCTGATGATAGTGGGATTATTTTGTTGCCGGAGCGGGTTATTTTTACGAAGGATAATATTGATGAGTATGATTTTTGATTTGGGAGTATAATTAAGAAGACGGTGTCATACTTTTGATACCGTCTTTAAATTTGATAGTATTCCATCTTCTATTCATATTTCCTACCTGTATCATACATCTCCCTAATCTCCTGTTGTGATAAGCTTGTTATTGGTTCTTTACCAAGTGGTGCGTTACCATTTAAAATGAATTCTGGAATGGGTACCTTTCCCCAGTTATACTTAACAAAAAAACGCCTAATATAAGGCGTTTTCGTCTAGTTGTAGTTAACTTATACTGTTACCCTTCTTACGATTACAATATCTATGTGCTAATTGTGCATTACTCAACACTGTCCTACCACCTTCTGAAAACGGAATAACATGATCAACTTCAGCATCATCCAGAGCCAAGATTTGTTGATGACAAATTTGACAAGTAGGATTCGTTTCGAAAAGTTGTTTTTTGATATTAAATTCGAATGTTCGATTTTCATTTAAAGGACTACCTACAATCTCCTCTAGAGCTTTAGACCATATTTTAAATCTTTTAGTAAGAACATTTTTATCACTAGTTTTTATTTCAATTGAATTGATAAATTCTTCATTTTGACTCATTAACTTAATTAACTTTTCCCTGATTGCATCAGCTTTAGAAATAATCTGATGTTTCTCATAATTTACAAATCCACACATTTGTATATCAAATAGGGCCATATTAATAACATTGGTTGACCATTTTCCATTAACGTTATCTGAATCTCCTGGAATAAATCTCCTAAAAGCTTTATCACCAAACACCAGTTTTACTAGGTCAACAACTTTAAGGAATCTTTTCTTATATTCCTCACCTTTCTCTTCACCAATATGTCTATTATCCCGCAATTCCTTATTACAGAACTGTTTCATGCTAGGTTTGTAATTTAAGTAGGTTCTTTCTGAAAGTGCATAGAATCTAAGAATCATTCCACGATATATCATTCTGTTCTTATAATTATCTTTTCGTACTAATGAATGAAAGACATCATTTTCCTCAAGTTCAGAAAGTAAATGAATATATGGACCCCTATAAATGGTATTTCTAATTTCATCCTCGTTTAACTTAATCGAACCTGTATTCAGTCTTTCAAAAATTTCAAATTTTATATTCTCATGTGATTCGTTCTTAATAATAATAGTATGTATGGTTGTCTTTTTGATTTTCATCTGGAATTCTTTTGGTAATTCACTAAAACCCTTACGATTAAATTCCTTTAATACCTTTAAACCAGATAAAGAAAAATCTTTGCCATTTGGAAGCTTTCCTTCTAAATACGAAATAAAAGTTGTTAATCGTTGTTGTCCGTCAATAACACTATAAACACTATCATCTTCTTCAGCTAAGTAAATTACCGGAATAGGGACATCCAACAAAACAGACTCAATTAATTTACTAGCTCGTGTAGAATCAATTACAAATTTCCTTTGATATTCAGGCTGTAAATCTAATTCTCCATCCTGCTTCATTGCTTGAAACTCTCTAATGCTAAAATCTTTTGCTTGCCATATTAATTTACGTTCATCAGAGGTATTATTTGAAGATATTGCTTCAGACTCGTTTTCTTCTTCATTATCATAAAATTCTTCAACATTTTCTTCTTCAATTTCTAGTACATTTCCTTGGAGAGACATAATCTACCCCCTCTTATATGATAAAATTTTTTATTTTGGAATAAATTACCACAATTGAACAATTCTTTGGCCAACTTGTAATCAACCATACCTTAATTATAGCTGCAATTTTGTCCTATTCTACTTGTTTACCTCAATTAAGATATATTTAAACCACTATGAATACTATGTAATACCCTATCATCTGCTTCTGCATATTTTTTATAATCATAGACACATAAAAGTTTTCTATAATCAGTAGTTTTCTTGTCCGGATATTTTCGCAAATAATCTTCAATTGGTTCTAATTGGATTCTATCGTTTACTACTCCAAATATTATAGCTAGGTTCTTTCTGGATTGAGATATATTATCATCTTGTAAAATACTGTTTATAGTCGTATGTTCTTCAGCAAAATCATTTGTTCCCCTTACTAAATTAGTTATTTTCTCATTTTGATTATCTTTTAGTGCTCTAGAGCTTTCCAATTCCAATTGAATTTTACTAAATCCATATATAGGGAAATACTGACTTCTTTGAATTCTATATTTATCAATTAACTTTAATAACTGGTGATTAGATTCATCAATAATTTTGAAATAGTTCTCCATTATCTCTGAAGTTGTTTGAAATTCATAATTGATTGTCTTTAATGAACCAATAGCTAATATCTTTTCTCCATTTTTTAACGCATCTATATCCTCAGTAATACTAACTTCTATATTCCCCCCAGCATATATCTCTTTAACAATGCTTTGTACTTTTCTAATATCCATAGCTGAAACAGGCAGACTTAAATCAGCTAGATGTTTATATATTTCTATAAAATTGTCAGTTTTTATTTTATTTATACGGATTGTAGAAAATCCATCCATATCAATATCATGGTCTGTAACATCAATATTTTGAGATTCTTCTTCATATTCAACAAGCAAGAAGTTTTTTCTGATTTTCTCCGCTTCTGGTGAATTAGGATTTATGTAAGTAAAAATGGTTCTTAAGATGCCTTTAATATTATGGTCGCCAATATTGTAGCCTATAAATATTATTGGATTATGAATAAATAACGACAACAACTGTGCCCTAATAAGTTCATATTTTTCATCAAAAACCTTATAATCATCGTTTGTAATAATTATCTTCCCTGGATCATCAACGCAACCATGAATCTTATATACTGAACCATAAGGATTGCTTAATAAAATTTCGTTACCTATTAGTTGCTTAAATTCAAATATATCCTCTATGAAACTGTCATAATTCGTAGTAATTACTGAACCAATATTCTTTCTTACCTTTTTTAACTCTGAAATTTCATGTTGTTTGCTACTCTTAATACTATAACCGGCTAATAATTGTGATATATATAATTTAAAACGACTTATGTTTATACTTAGTTTCATATTTTCATAGAATTCATCATTAATTTTCTTGAATTCACCATCTCGATCATTCTTTAATACTTCATTAAATTTAATTTCGAGATCTTTTGCAATTTTGGAGTAATCAAAGTATCCATCTTTTTCATACTTCGACTTTAAATCATAATAAAACTCATCTGATCCTTTAATCATTTTTGAAATATAAGAAAGTAAACCATCCCATGTAAACGAATTTTACAAATACCTAAGGCTTATACCAGTACCCACAAAAAGTACGGGATGATTAGTGAAATTTTTAATAAACTCGCTTATTTGCATTGAATCACCACTTCCTAATAATTTTCATAATAATAAGCTATTAATGCTTTGATTATTTTAGTTGTATAAATATAACATTTAAGTAATTTATTTACATATTCCCATATGCATTAATTAAACAACTAAATTAACTCATATTTTGCCTAATTATAACATTATTACTAAATACATACTAATTATTTCACATCAAATTAGTTCACTGAAACAAATTCCAACAATTTTACCAAATTATAGATGAGAGTGTTTACTTGGAGTTTTCCTTATTGATAGATATAGATTTTGACATCAAGATCCTTACGTAGGAAACTATATGCATTAATTAATCAAAATAATAGAGAAATGCTTGTTCACCTTCTTTAGAATCCAAATTAAATTATCATAATTGATTCAGTTTTCATATTTGGTTATCTAACTGAATTACTTAATCTATTGTCTTCTGCCCTTTCCTCTCAAAATGCCTATGTAACCGAAACTCACAAATCTGCTTAGTCCAATCAAATAAAATTCCTTCGTTTTTTCCACTTACATCTATAGCAAATTCAAAAAAGTTATCTTCAAACCTAACCAACCCTTTAGAACTCCCACTCCACTTGGCCATGGGCATTCTAGCAATTAGACTACTAACTCTCTCTTCATCATACTCCCATAACCTTCTAGAATCTTTGTCGGAAAAATCAATTCTCTTTCGATATTCCTTTCCAGTTAAATAGTCATGGAAGTAAGGTGCAACCTCTTGAGGAGTAATAGCTCTATACCACTGACTCTCACCTCGTTGTAGCATAGCAGCCAAAACAACCATCTTATAACTCTTGGCCATCCCTGTTTTCTCTACTTCTACCAGCCAATCTCTATGATCATTTAATTCTCCTAACTCGAATCTTGTTAATTCTTCGGCCCATTCTAAAAACCCAATAAATGTTTTAAACTCTTGTT
Organism: Bacillus sp. DJP31; assembly: GCF_049310945.1. NCBI lineage: Bacteria > Bacillati > Bacillota > Bacilli > Caryophanales > Bacillaceae > Bacillus > Bacillus sp. DJP31. The sequence goes on from NZ_JBMERO010000040.1 coordinate 16,196, forward strand.
TATATTCATTTACATCAATTGTTCCTTTTAGATGCAACTCTAGATAAGTTGGGCGTCTTCCCAGCTCTTCTTTCAAAATACGATAGTTACTCAGTAGCTTTTGCCTTCTCGGTTGGAGTTTCCGTGATAATTCCTCAATCAAATTGATCACTCTAATATCAAGGTCTAGTAAACACCCCTCCGGAACTTGCGGAATAGAGCCAGGCTTTTTAGTAGCTTCCTCATTTCCCAAATGAAACAAGCTTAGCTTATAATCAGCATTTCGATAATTCCCTATTAAATCAATAATCACACACTTCTTCTTTTCAGGGTGAAGTCTTAATCCTCTACCAATTTGCTGTGTGAAAATGGTAAGAGATTCAGTTGGACGCACAAAAAGGATAGTATCAACGGCCGGAATATCCACGCCTTCATTAAATAAGTCTACGGTAAAGATAATATCAATTGCACCATCTGCTAGATGTTGGATAGCTTCCCCTCTAGCGATTGTAGATCTTGAATGTAAACTGATAGAGCGATATCCATTTTGCTGAAAATAGCTTGATAGAAAATCAGCCTGTCTAATCGATGAACAAAATCCTATCGTTCTAGTTTGTTTATTAGAAGTCCAGGCTTCAAGAATCTTTTCTGCCATCTCTTCTTTTAGTTGAACAGCTAAAAGCTCCTTTTCATCGTACTTCGATCCTAACCACGTAATTTGAGAATAATCGGTTTCATCATACACACCAATATAGTGAAACGGTGCTAGCCATTGATGTTGAATCGCTTCGATAAATTCAATCCGATAGGCAACATTCCCACCGCATATGGCATAAACGTCTTTACTATCTGTACGATCTGGAGTGGCTGTTATACCTAACAAAAATTCAGGTTCAAAATAAGTTAAGACCCGCTGATAGGAATCAGCAGCTGCATGATGAAACTCATCGACCACAATAAGATCAAAATCATTTGGTTGAAAGATCTCCAGGTGACGCTTCATGCTTAAAGTTTGAATAGATGCAAAGATGACCTCTGAATCCGGATCCTTTTCTTGTCCGTTATATATTCCATAAGTTTTAGTTGGATTCACTTTATGAAACGACTGTTTGGCTTGGTGAAGGATCTCCTCCCGATGGGCGATAAAGAGAATTCGTTTAAACCTTTGTGAAAAGAAGCCAGCTAAATACGTTTTCCCAAGCCCAGTTGCCATCACAACCATAGCCCGGTTATAGCCTTCTTCTAATGTTGAATCCAATTGTTCCAGTGCATCTACCTGAGCAAAGCGAGGAAAGATAACCTCATATCCTGTTTGTTCTTCAGCGACTTTATCCTTTAGTTCTTCTTTATTAGAAGAATACATAAGTTCGAGCTCTTCAAGCTCGGTCATCTTCTTCTCTAAATGAGGGTTCTCTTTATGAAATATATCGTATTTTTGTTGATAGCTCTTAATTGTTTCATTATTAATGGGAATTGTATGATTCGAATAGAACGTATCTATAAATAAACGGGTTGCTGTTTCGAATGTGTCTTGATTAGTAGACTCACTTAATAACACATTCCATTCTATCCCTGAAGTTAATGCAGACCTGGATAGGTTGGATGAGCCAATTATGATTGTTCCTCTAGTTTGATAATGAAAAATATATGCCTTTGGATGAAAGGATACACCGCTACTTTTCCACAAACGAATTTCTATATCGGGGTGAATATCGTGAAGTAATTGAAGAGCTTCAGGTTGTGTTATGTATAAATAATCACCGGTACAAACCCTAATTTCTGCGCCTCGAACAGCAGCATCCTTCAATGACTTTTCTAGTATCTTAACACCAGAATTCATAAGAAAGGAGGATAAAATATAGATGGAATTCGCTTTCTCAATCTTATCCTTTAACTCATAAATTAAGTTCGTGGTAATTAAAAGACTATTGCTCATTTTCAACCTCAATTAAGAATACTCTTTCCTTAAACCCGCCTCGCTCCTCGGCTTTTATCTCTCGGACTTTTTCAACATCATGTATTGTAGAACCATGGTATTCAGCGAAAGCATGAATGATTTCTAGTAGATCTGCGAGTTCTTCGATTGCTTCTTCATGATTGCCCGCATGTATGTATTCTTCTAGTTCTTCAAATGCTTTTTTTTGGAGTTCTATTATGTATTGCTCATTTGATAGGATAGATGTTTTGAACACTTTTCCTGTTTTTTCGATTACTTGTGGAATTTTGTCTCTTACAAGTTTGTTGTAGATTGGCATATTATATCTCTCCCTGAATTTCATAGAACTGATTTTTTTCTTTCCAAATTGTAGTAATTTAATTATATCAAAAAAAGCATGTCTAGTAGACATGCGAAGGTCTTTGTATTTATAAAGTTTTGGTTCTTCGATTTACGTCTATTCTGTTGAAGGTATGGCTCTCCCACTGAGCTAACAAATTGATTGTATATATAGGTTTATGATCACCACATTACTACAGATAAACCACCTACAATTGTTAACATTAATTGGCAAGGTGATGACCTACTTTCATCCAATGGCTACAAATTTTGTTCCTATAGGCTCAGCCGAAGTGTATAAAATCCGAAATACTTCAGGTGGTGACACTTGAGATTTGAGGAAATGATCGTTTGTATAAGTAAGGCTGTAAAATTACTCTCCATCTGGAAACTGTCGCTTTTAACCTCAGCATTCGCTTCTAGTACAAGTTTGGTCATGTCAATACCCCATTCCATATTTAAACGAATGAAGTTTTCCCCTCTTGGTGGGTTTACCCCGCGTTCAATGTTTCCTAAATTGTTTACGTGGATTCCAAGCTTAAATGCAAACTCTTCCTGGGTGACAGAAATAGCTTGACGCTTTTCACGAATCTTTTAACTTGGTTAATAATAGGTCCTTATCTGACATCACTCTATCTCCTTTGAACCCATTATCTAGGGAGATGAACACAATGTATACCTTGGATTTTATAAAAAATTTCAAGTAATTATAAAATCTTCTTCAATGTTTATTAATATACGAAAAAGTACATTTTTCTTGTTTCATATAGAAACTAGAAAAATGTACTTAAATAGTTTAGTAGACAATGTGTCTACTCATTTTTCTATACGTTATAAAGTGGATTAAAGCACTAAATAAACGCTCCACTTAATATGTATATGTAATACCAAAATATTACGACTACACTTATAAGAATTAACACGACATACCCTACTACTTTGTTCTTCGCAAGGATGCTAAAAGCGAAAGAATACAGTGCATAAAACACCAGAATATTTATGAACAAGTTAGGAACTATTGCACTAGACTCGTTTGACCAGTTTAATGGGGAATATAATGGTTCAAGAAATACATTCATTTCTCTGATGGTACTTGAGACAGCAATTTCAACTCCATAGGTGGTAAGCTTATTTATAAAAATTAAAATGAATATTAGTGCCCCTAGCAACAAGATCCAAAAAATGAGATTTGTCGTTTGTAATAGTACTTTATAAAATAAATTAGTCTGCTTTTTTATAAGGCTTTCTGGAATGATGTATTTAATCCCCACTCTAATCCCCCTAATCATAAAGCGGAGGAGAACCTTCCGCTTTATCTATACCACAATTTTTACGCTGGTGAATGGTTTTATCTATTCAATTGTGTTTACTGGCTTAATACGGCCATTTTCGAAATTGAATACATTCCAAATTGTCCCAGGCTGATTATTTTGTATGTTAAATTCAGTGTAGCCTTCTTTTGTATAAACTTTTACCTTAGCACTTGAGTTTGACATCTCTGAACTTGATGAATTTCCACGATTTGAATAATCATGTACATAATAACGATACACACCATCTTTTAAATCTCTAATAGTGATCGTTTCAGGTCCGTACGAACTTGTATCATCAATATCAAGTTCTGCATGCATTATTCCATCCTCATAATAGTTTTTATTACCATAGAAGACATGGAATTCTCCACCATCATTTCTTGGTCCAACTAAATGAGAATCTAAATCTCTAGGTGTAGCACCCCATTCTAACACAACCCTTGCTTCTCCCTCTTCTAATATTGGAGATAATAGAAGTTGTTTGATTACTTCTGTACCGCCAATTGCTGTCACGTTGATATAGTTTGTACTATACCCGCTTTTCGCTACTTCTAGCGTATAGTATCCCGTCTCAACTTTTTCTAGTAAGAATGAACCGTCTTCTCCAGTAGAGGTTTCATATACTACCTCCTCTCCCTCTCTGCTATTCAACGTCTTTCTTACCTTAATTTGAGCGCCACTAATAATTTGGCCATTATCCGCTTGATAAGTGTTTATGTTAACTTAAAAGTGAGCCACCATAGCACTTGAAAACTGAGCCACTTCTGTAAGAGAATACTCCTAACACATATTGTTAGGAGGAAGACAGGAGTGATTACTTTGGATAGAAAACAGCAGGTCATACAATTGCATCTTCAAGTAAAAAGCATTAGACAAATCGCGAAATTGATTGGTATTTCTAGAAACACCGTTACAAAATATATTCGGGGATTTGAAGCTAGCAAAGCGGTGGATGTTCGTGACCTGGCGGTCACGGAAGATATCATAACTCCCCCAGCTTACAATCAACGAATAGGCGCCAAACGAAAACTGACTACGAAAATCATGGAAAGAATAAAAGAATTTATGAGTGAAAACGAGTGGAAACGTAAAAACAACATGAGTAAACAACAAATGAAGAAGATTGATATGTACGAGAAATTAGTGGATGAAGGATTTGATATTGGATATACAACTATACGGAATTTCGTGAATTCTGAAGAGACTAGGTCAAAAGAGGTTTTTATTCGCCAACGTTATTCGCCAGCTATGGAGGTGGAGTTTGATTGGGGAGAAGTGAAATTACTAATCGCTGGGAAACGAAAATCATTTTCATTGGCAATCTTTACTCTTGCTTATAGTAATTATCGTTTTGCGATGCTTTATGAATCTGAGACGCTTATCTGTGTACAGGATGTACATACGAGACTGATAGAGCATTTAGGTTTTGTGCCCTCGATATTCACCTATGACAATATGCGGACTGTCGTAAAGTCGTTTATTGGTACGGAACGAAAAATCACGGATGGCATGGTGAACATTGCAAATTATTATGATTTTACCATACGACTTTGTGAACCACGGAAAGGGAATCAAAAAGGCCATGTGGAGCGTAGTGTTGAGTTTATCAGAAGAAAAGCATTTTCATCGGACTTTTCCTTCGTGACACTAGAAGATGCCCAAAAACATTTGGTTCAGACGCTTCAATCATTGAACAAGCGAATCCATCACGAAAAGAAACTCTCGCATGATGAATTAAAAGGTCAAGAGAAAGTGGCATCAGGTCAGGATGTAATTCCAAGTCCCTTTGATGTGTCAGAGATACTTGTGTCGTGTGGATAAGTACAGTACAGTCACGATTAAGCAAAATAAGTACTCCGTGCCTGAAGGTCACGTGGGAGGTTGGGTTCGCGCGAAGGTAAGTGCTGAAAAGATCCGACTATTCATTGAAGGAGAGCAAGTGGCAGAGCACCGGAGGAACTGGGGACTTCATCAATGGGAAATGAATATTTATCACTACCTGAAAACGTTTAAAAAGAAAAAAGGTGCTTTGGCTCAAAGTGAATGTTTGAGTCAAGCACCTAAACAAATAAAAAACTTATACGCCACCCATTATATAGGAAAAGAGAAAGATTTTCTAGAGTTACTTCTTTACGTCAAAGAGAATAATCAACTGGATAAAGTGTTGTCCGCCGTCACGGAAATCAACAAAAAAGGATTAGGGGTTATCACGACAGAAAAGCTCATTTTCCTTAGTGAACAATCTATCATGATTTCTACAACGCCACCATAACATTCATTTTGCATATTAAGATGTAAGAGGAAGTGAAGATGGCGGATGGGGTTGAAGCTGTGGAAACCGAATTATTTGAATACCTTGCACGAAACCATGGAACTTTTATTGGCTATTCATTGCAA